>CAZTHB010000017.1:0-17359 GCA_964613485.1 uncultured Candidatus Saccharibacteria bacterium | reverse complement strand
ATGTTCGATGCGTGGAAGCTTGCTATTCAGGAGGGGCGTAGAAAGGGCCTCCTGAGACTGCAGTCTACTTAGATCAATTTGCTACCCATGTTTCGCATATGGGTAGCTTCTTTATTCTTTCCTGGCGATATCGGACGCTTGACGCCCCCAACAGATGTACTTATACTGATATTTAGCACTCGAACATTGAGAGTGCTAATGCTTCCGAGTAAGAAGCACTAGTAAATTCAATCCGAGAAATCAACTAATAAGAAGTAGGAGGTGGTATGAACCTGCAACCACTAGCAGATCGTATCGTGATGGAACAGCTCGAAGCAGAAGAGACTACTGCTTCAGGCATCGTACTGCCAGGCAGTGCACAAGAGAAGCCAAAGATGGCTAAAGTCATTGCCGTAGGTAAGGATGTCAAAGAAGTCAAAGTTGGTGACCAAGTGATCTACAAAAGCTATGGTCCGGATGAAATAAAAGTTGGGTCACAAGAATATCTGATCGGCAAAGAAGAAGACCTTCTTGCAATTGTGAAAGGGGATAAATAATGGCAAAAGAAATTCTGCACTCAGAAGACGCTCGTAAGAAACTTAAAGACGGCGTCGATAAACTCGCCAACACCGTCAAAGTAACGCTCGGCCCAAAGGGTCGCAACGTAGTGCTCGAGAAGAAGTATGGCGGTCCAATGGTGACCAACGACGGCGTGACGATCGCCAAGGAGATTGAGCTCGAAGACGCATTCGAAAACATGGGTGCGCAGGTAGTCCGCGAAGTTGCCAGCAAGACCAACGACATGGCTGGTGACGGTACAACCACGGCAACTGTATTAGCACAGGCCGTCATGGAAGAGGGCGTGAAGAACGTCGCTGCTGGGGCTAACCCAATGGCACTCCGTCGTGGCATCGAGAAGGCAGCCCATCACGTCGTAGCTGAGCTCGACAAGATGGCTAAGCCGGTGAAGGCGAAGGAAGAGATCGCAAACGTGGCAGCTATCTCGGCTGATGATCCAGAAGTCGGGAAGCTCATCGCTGAAGTCATGGAGACGATCGGCGAGGATGGCATCGTGACTGTTGAAGAAAGCCAGACTATGGGCCTCGAGAAGGAAGTCGTCGAAGGCATGCAGTTTGATAAGGGTTATGTATCGCCATACATGGTGACTGACACGACTCGCCTCGAGGCAGTTTTCGAGAATGCCCCTATCTTGCTCACCGACAAGAAGATCAGCTCAATCCAGGAGATTCTTCCACTTCTCGAGCAGCTCGCTCAGGAAGGCAAGAAAGAGATTGTGATCATCGCTGAGGATGTGGAAGGTGAGGCACTGACGACCCTCATCCTCAATAAGCTGCGCGGCACTTTTAACGCGCTTGCCATCAAGGCTCCAGCCTTTGGCGATCGTCGTAAGGCTATGCTCGAAGACATTGCTATTTTGACCGGTGGTCAGGTTATTACCGACGATCTCGGTCTTAAGCTCGAAGAGGCTACCCTCGAGATGCTCGGCGAAGCTCGTAAGGTGATTGCGAACAAGGATAACACCACGATTGTCGAAGGCAAGGGCAACGAGCAGGCATTGCGAGATCGTGTGACGCAGATCAAGGCGCAAGCTCAGGAGACCACCAGTGAATATGAGCTCGAGAAGCTCCAGGAGCGCATCGCCAAGCTCGAGAGCGGAGTTGCTGTCATTAAGGTGGGTGCTGCAACTGAAGTCGAGCTGAAGGAAAAGAAGCTGCGTATCGAAGACGCCATCAACTCAACTAAGGCAGCAGTCGCTGAAGGCATCGTACCTGGTGGTGGTGCAGCACTTGCGAAGATTGCTCGCTCACTCGAAAGTGTGAAGCTCGATGGCGATGAGCAAATCGGTGTGCGCTTGGTTGCGAAGGCACTCGAGGCTCCACTACGACAGATTGCTGCAAATGCTGGAATCTCTGACATCGCAGTAATTCTCGACGCGGTTTCGAAGGCCGACAACACTGGCTGGGACTTCGCGAAAAACGAGCAGACCGACATGCTCGAGCGCGGTATCATTGACCCCGTGAAGGTTACGAAGAGCGCGCTTGTGAATGCTACTTCTGCCGTCGCAATGCTTCTTACAACCGAAGCTGCAGTTGTAGAAATTCCAGAGAAGGATGCCGCTGGTGGAATGCCAGGTGGCGGTGGTATGCCCGACATGGGCGGCATGATGTAAGTTTGGTTAGAAAAGTATATAAAAGAAGAAGGACCCTCGGATGAGGGTCCTTTGTTGTCTAATTACGAGATGGAGTTGTTGCCAGGAGTCGCTGTCCGCGGCTTGCCTTGATGGAAAGTTCCATGAACTCCTTCTGCTCATCATCGGTACCGACCAGTAGCATCAGATCGAATGCACGTGGAATGTGTGCATATGCCAGCTCGAACTGTTCCGCAAGTACGAGTTGTTTGATGAAAGAAAGTAGGACTTCCAGCTCAAGCGCGCGGTTCTCGCCAGCTCGAGTCAGGCTTACAGCCCGACCGTATTCGCCAATGAAATGACCTACATGATGAGCTCCCTTGCGTTGAGAGGCATGTGTACTCTTTGCGACGATCGCTGCTCTCATGCCGTAGCAATACCCGAGCATTGAGAAATCCCCGCTAGGCACGAGGGCGATCGCTCGGTCGATGTGAAGCAGGGCTTCCTCAGTATGCTTACCGGGCCGTATCATCAGGACGCGGGCCTTCTCGCGCATGATGTGCATGGCCGCATCTGCATTATGGGTCGTGCTGCGGGCGTGTTCGAAAGCCTCGAGAGCTTTTTCGTAGTCAAGGTATTGACTGATCAGGCAGATACCCAGCATGTAGTGGTTGATCCATTGCCTGATCGGCACCTCACCTCTGGCTGCAGCTTTTTGACTCCAGAAGTCATAGTCGTGAGATTGTCGATTCCGCAGTGATTCGAGGGCAAGATCAAGATCTGCCTGCATTACGTCCATGTCTGTCTCCTAATAGGTGCGAATATTTGAGCATTCTACATTTACTATGTTGGTTTGTAAATATTCGTAAATGACGCTTATGCTTGAAAGATTACCTATAACATTCTAGAATCTAGCGACTATCACGCATTGCGCGATATATGAGATCGTACCTATAAATTCTGTCTGAAAGGACAACATTGACTCCTACATCACAGCTTAGCGTGTCAGAGTACCAAGCTCTGCTCAAGCGCCTACTAGAAGCAGTGTATGCGCGAGGGAATTTCCCAAAAAGCCAGACAGAGAGAAATGACGCTTGGTTTATGGAGTTTGGTGATTGCGTTTTCTCCGCGATGCAGCAGCCGTACGCTAACGAGACTGGCGCATTGCAAGCTGGTGTTTACGAGACGGCGCGATTGGTCAGTACTCTACCGCGCAAGGAAGCACTGAAGCAGTTGCGAAAATTTCGACGGCCTCGCTTGGTGTCGAACGAATCCGACAACGTCATCAGTAATTGTCATGCTGCGATTGCGCATTTCGGCGCATCACTCATCAGGGCTGCGGTCGAGTCTTTGCCGATCGATGTGAAAAACATGGCTTACGACTTCCGTGCCGCAGAGTCGATTGAGGAACGCATACGGATTATCGATATGGTAGTCGAAGCGATGCGTGTCGATGTCTGGAACAATCGACATCCCGAAGTAGCCAGTCAAATGCGTGAAGAACGTGGCGAAGATGACGGTCAGCACGTGTCGTATGACTACAGCCCGTGGGCTGTTCTGCCGCATGTGTTTGGACGTTTTCCTGATTCGCCGATTAGACCCAATTGCCTCGGGGCATCAATTCTCATGTCGGCTTGGTGTGAACTGGCGCAGGTTAAATTCATGCATTGCCGACTGATCGAAGATGACTCCTCACGTCATTGGTTTGAACATTCGGCCCTCTTGAAGCGTGCGAAGGCGTATTGCGATGAGCATGGTATTCCGCTGAGTACAGATGAGCTGCATCGTATCGACCAGGACCTACAATCTGCCGAGATATCTGGCTCCGACACGTACTCTGGACCGCTTTCTGAGGGCCATGGATTTGTTGTCGCGGAGATCGCGCCCGGTCAGTGGTGGGTTCTCGATCCGTGGCTCTACAAGTGCTACCCGATCAACGCTGATAGTTGTGAAGAATCGGATACAGATGGCTTTACTTCGGTGACTCCCGATACAGCATCTAGAGTACTGGATGAGCTTGGATGGGTTCACCCGGGGCTAACAATCTTGGGACAAGATTCGAGATTTCAGATCATTTGGGATCGACTCAATCACGATCTGACGCTCGAGCTTCGAGCTGCACGTCGTTTGGTTCCAGTTTGGAGGGAAGCTTGGAGAGATCATCTTGATATTGGTGCAGCCTTGGTTTTGATGACTTATGGACTGCACAATCAAAGACTTTCCGAAGGCGCATTTGAAGGAGTAACTAGCGGTATAGACTTTGGACGCCGCACGCCAGGATGGATTCGACGCCGTGGGGATGGATTCCTTAAGGCCGAGCGCATGCTACAGCTCATGTTCTTGCGCTTCGCACTTAAAGACGGCATTACTCCAGACTCGGAGTCGTTTAGCGACTATGTAGAGAAGGTAGTTCAGCTTTCGGCTAAGGATGTGCACGCCGCACGCCGTATCTGTCAAACGCTCATCACTTCGGGTGTGCTCAAAGTACTCGATCTGGGCAGAAGGCAGCTAGAGCGGACACATGAAGATGCGAATCGCCGCCGAAGCCCATTCGTGAGTGTCGAGTACGGAGTGCCCACTATGCAGGTGGGGCTTGGTGCTCTCGTTCATCTGATGGCTTGGGACGAGCTGACGCAGACGATCTTGAAGCCGACTGACTTGCTCAGATTTACCTCGAGTCAGTTTGTGTGGTACGAAGCAGTTACAAGCTGGCATCACCGATACGCACAGATTATCTCAGAAGAAGAAGGCTTTTTTGTGCGTTTGATTCGAGAGAGCGAACAGGATACAGCCGAGCCTCCTCGGCCGAAGCCAGGCCTCGGCTATCTGTTGCTCACTGATCGACAGGACTGGGCAGAAGTGCTAGAATCGTCGGGTGTTCATTGGCTGAGCGCGACTGATCTCGCTCTCATGAGAGAGACGACGCGCGCTATGCTGGCGATTGCCCCGAGTATGCAGCATAGACAAGTGCGACGTTTGCTCGCTCGGCTCGAGCATGAGCATAAGAAGTATCTGCTGCAAGAATCTATACACAGAGAAAAGGAGAGGTACCTTGGGTAAGAAAGACCAGAGTGTCGAGCAGGCGAAGCTGATTCGCGATCTGCGCGACAGAGGCATGTCGGACGCCGACATCATGGCCGAGCACGGTGACGGCAAGCTGTCAGCCGGCTATCGATGGCTACGAGCCAACCCCGGAGTCGATCCACGAGGCGAGAACACCACGCCGGCCCCCAGGCCAGCTCGTGGTGGCGGCTCGCTTCCCGGCTCACTGAGGCCGGCGGGCATCTGATCTGCGACCTCGGTCGCCACAAGCCCCCATCTACGGATGGGGGCGTTTTTTATATCAATATGCCTATCTTTGATAGAATGGTCTCATGAAAGAACCACTACCATCTCAACGAGAAGGTGAAATAGAAGCTAGTTCTACGCCTGTCGACGAGCTTAAGCAGATTCGCGCCGAGAATACTGAAACCGAAGATAGAATCGAATATCGTGTACTAACAATCGATAATTACACCGAGAGGGTAGAGCACGAGCAGGGTATGTTGCCCTCCAAATTTGAGACCGATGAAGACTTGCGAGCAGATTATATTGCTCGAACTGAGCGACTAATGGAAAAGATCGTCGAACGCGACATAGATACGGTCCTGTATCTAGATAAATCGGCGAGACCGGTTTCTTGGTTTGTTCGAGAGCTATGGCCAGTGCTTATGAAAGGACATCAGGCTCCTGAGACGAAATATGCCAATGTTGATGCAAATGCAGTTATCGGGCTTGCAAGCACTGGTGCACGCCCAAGTGACGATGAAATGGCAAATTTCAGCTTTAGCGATGAACAGGTCGCAGAGCTGCGTCAAACGTATGCTGATCCGCAGAATCCGGAGGCAACTTTATTCGATGGTAAAAGGATTCTCATTGTAGATGAGATTTTTGTAAGCGGTTCTACCTTAAAGCTTGCACAGAAGCTCTTCGAGGAAGCATTTCCTGACGCACACTTCGAAGCAGTTGCCTGGATGTACGGTGATTTTGTAGAGGACAGGCGCATGTCACGCCGCACCTTGAAGGAAGTGCCAATCTGGTATCATGACACAGACGTTGCGGGCAGAGGTGTAGGTGACGCAAAAGATAAACACTTTCTAAGCAGTAGATATGAAGGTGGTGATAAGTTGGGAGATCAGCTTAGGGCAGAGATTCATCAACTTGCTAAGGATATTGTTACAGGAGAGCAAGCAATCATTCCAGATACAGGACGACTTGAAGAAGGGATATACGAAGGCATGAAAATTCGGCCACTCCCTTCTCGCAAGAAAGCTAGCTTGTTTGACTAAGTAATATCTTGTTCGTATATATTGACAAAAAACTTAATCTGTGATAACATGTAAATCCTGGTAATTTGCCAGGTTTACTTTGACAAAACGTTTGGAAATACACCAGGTGATTATCTGGTCTCCGCGTATCTGATACCTATCTGATCTACATCTGTTGCCAATCTGCTTCTATCTGGAGTCGATCTGGTGCTAAGCTGATGCTCAGATAGCTTACAGATATGCGGAGACCATGGTGGTCGATGCTTCCCTGACGGGAATTGATTGCCTTCGGGCAGAAAAGGGGTTACACCCATGTCGAACGACACGACGACCACCGAGATCACCAACACCCTCACGGCTCTCGAGCTCACCAAGGCGACGCGCAGCGCGGATCACATCCGCGCCGGGCGCGCCTCCTCGGGTGTGCAGATCCTGGACATGAGCATCCTCGAGATGCTCGAATCGAGCAACCCCGCCGAGGTCCGCAAGGGCCTGGAGCTGGTCGCTTCCCAGGTGAAGCTCACGGACTCGGGCCGTGCCTACGAGGCGCGACTCACGGCTGCCAAGGCCGCCGAGGAGCAGGCCACCGCCCCGACCCACGTGGTCGAGGAGGTGCTCAGCTCCACCGCCGAGGACACCTTCGCGCAGGAGATCAAGCTGCTCGAGGACACCTTCCCGACCTGGGAGGAGCGTCACGAGTTCAAGCTCCTCTGCGAGGCGCTCAACCCGGAGGTGCCGGAGGTGCTGATCGCGTCGATCGAGAAGGCTCTCGCCCTGCGGGAGTCCCAGATCGGGACGATCTACCGCACCATGCTCCACCACACCGGTCGTTTCGACCGTCGGTGGTGGGACGCTCGGCTGTCCGAGAGCGGCAAGCGCCGCCTTCACAAGTTCCTCCAGCTCCAGCGGACGGATCAGCTCGACAAGTTCTTCGACGAGGCCCTCACCGGTCTGTTCGACGAGATGACCGAGCTCTTCCCGAAGCTCCAGGAGGAGGTGCCCGCGGGGTCGCTCAAGACCGCGCGTCAGCCCAAGCCCCTGGATCCCGAGTTCTTCGGTGACCCGGAGGAGCGGGCGGCGATCATCCTCTTCATCAAGGAGCTGATCGGCGACCACGACCTCGAGAAGTTGCTGGCCTGGGTACCCGCTGACGTGGCGGAGCGCGCTCGACTCATCGAGCGTTCCATCACCGAGACGGAGCTCCTGATGGAGATCGACCAGATCTCCATCGGCAAGCTCGCGCGCACCAAGAAGCACCTTCGGGAGGCCGAGCGCGAGATGCGCGATCACCAGCCCACGCGTCACCGTCCGCGAAACCCCGGTTCCGCGGCGAGGAAGCAGAAGGGTGGACCCAAGGCTCCCAAGCCCAAGGGCCCCCAGAAGGGTGGCGCGGACCTCTCCGCTGAGGAGAAGCGCCAGATCATGCGCAACCGCCCCAACGCCCAGGGCGTGCCCGGCGAGGCCCCCATCCGGGGCCGGGCCGTCGCGGGCGCCGGCAAGGGCAGCAAGGAGAAGGCGCGCAAGAAGTAGCGCTGATCCGCTGGGTGTAGTCGAGGGGCTGGAGACTGTGGTATGACCACACGGGCGCCTTCTGCGCCTGTCTCCGGCCCCTCAGGGCCCATTTATCCAAACGTTTTGTCCTCTCCCAGAGTACTCTGTGATCAGATAGACCAGAGTGTTGCGGGAGAGGCCTCGAAGGAGCTCGCACGAGCATCATCTAGACTTCTCAACCGCACCTACTTCCCCAAGGAAAGGACTGAACTTCTTCATCATGAAGAGCTTCACGAACTGCAGTCACCGCCGCTCCGGCACCCCCGCATCCGGGCTCACCACCCGCCAGTGGGGCTTGGAGCTCCCGCTCCAGGACACCGCGGTCGGCATGTCGACCTCCGCGAAGCCCAACCAGGGCAAGCAGGGGGGTGGCAAGTGACGGCTGTGCTGCTCCGGCCGATCTCCAAGCAGGCGTTCAATCGCCGACTCCGAGAGCTCGGTCACGAGATCCCCGTCGTCGATCCGGATGTGTTCGCCCCGCTCTGCAAGGAGCTGGCCGAGCCCATCGTTGGTGACGAGGTGGAGGTCGACCTCCGGGTGCCCAAGCCCCTCCGTTGCGGAGCGGACTACTGGGACGGCCATCGCAACCCGAGCGGACAGCCCCACATCGAGGGCAAGGTCTACAAGGAGGTGCGGCACCACAGCCGTAAGTACCGCCGGTAGGTCTGGTCCCCAACACTCTCGAAAGGAGAGCACCATGTGACTCCACTGGGAGTCCAAATAAGCGTCAACCTGTAACAGGGTTGGCGCTTCATCTTTATTAATGATATCGCCCAGCACCCATTACCCTTTGACAATAGTGTCAAATTCTGCTAACATAACAAGTTCACGGCTGCGATAGACAAAGGCGTCTCACAGCTGTAAGCCAAGCACCTACACGCACCTACAAATAGAAAGGGACAGTGTGGATTCTTCCTCACGTTCACAGCCCGCCATCCAGGAGATGCCCGAGGACCAGCTCCTTGCTGAGCTCACCCGCGCAGCGCTTCTGGCACTCGACCGCGGCGAGGTCTGCTTTATCCACTACCGAGGACAGCACTCGACCGACCGAAGGATCAAGAAGATCCGGGAGTCGCTCGCCTCGAAGAACATCTCTCATCAGAAGATCGGTCTCGAGTTCTTCCGTCAGGCGCATGAAGCCTGGGCTGTCGAACAGGGCTATACGACCCGAGACAATGATGCTCAGTCCCAGTACTGGCAGATCTGGCGGGAGTGGAATCTGCTCGTTCTGAGCCCAAACTCGGAACTGCATTCGATGCAGGAACATGATGAGTTCCTCACTGCCTTCGAGCGTCTACCGCACGAGCAGCAGGAGTGGCTGGATCTGACGTGTCCTCGTCAGCCCACTACGGATGATCACATGAGTGCGCTCATCCGGGCGCTCGCAGATCTGGATGCTCTGTTGTACCATCGCGCCTTGGATGATGCCGAGGAGGAGCTCCTGGAGCTCGTCGGCGCAAGCTGACGGCCCTACACGGGTGTTGGTCTGGTTTTATGCCAGATCAGCACCCTGTTTTTGTATATGAATGAGTTTTAATAAAAAATTGCCCCGGGACGTGATGTCCCGGGGCCGTGTGCGTAAGTCCCGAAGCCTCACTCACACGATCTGGTGCCTGTCAGGCGACGGCGTCGACAGGGTCGAGCGACTCGCGCTGCAGCGACTCCTGGTGCTCTCGCAGGTCGCGGTTGAGCTCCGGCATGTGGGTGCCCAGAGCACCCATCAGTTCGTCGAATCCTCGCATCACGTCACCGCGCTGACGCAGGAACGCCGCGCGCTCACAGACCGCGATCAGCAGTTCCTTGAGACGCCGGTACTGCGAGTTGGTCATCGACTGAGTGGGCTTGGTGACGATGTCCTTCATCAGGAATCGGACGACGTACTCGGGTTCCTGTCGGACGACAGATCCCCAGCAGTCCTGACAGTCGGAGAACTGCGCATCGAGCAGGCTGGTGGGCTTCTTGCCCTTGCCGAGGTTGACTCGCTTGCGGAGCTCCTTGAGCCAGTTCTCCTGTGTGGTCTTGAAAGCCAATGTCTTGCCTTCCTTGTAGGTGCTTGTAGGTGCTGTACTTGCACGATCTGGGCTACATATCGTCATTGATCTGCGGCGCAGGCCGATTTGTAGATGCTACCATTTTTTGTCATATTACGCAAGATATCAGGGGTATCTCTAGTCATAAACTGACAGAGTGCCGAGACATCAGTATAATGGCGATATGAAAACACTCGACGACCTCCTGAACCAAGACAAACACGATATCTTGACCGCAGTAGATATGCAGCCTGGGCATCTACGATTGAACTTTGCCGATAGTATGGCACAAGATGTCACTCCTGAGTGGGGGCAGGGCCTCCAGCAGGTAGTCTTGGCTGGCATGGGTGGTTCGGCACTGGCGGCTGATGTCGTGCGCAATTGGCTAGGGGATCGCCTGCAGGTTCCATTTGAGATCACCCGACATTACTCACTTCCTGGTTACGTCGGACCTCACACCTTGGTGATTGTCTCAAGCTACTCTGGAAATACAGAAGAAACATTGGCTGTGCTGGAGGATGCGAAGCGTCGCTCTGCGCGTATTGTTATCATGACGGCTGGCGGCAAGCTACTTGAGATCGCCGAGCGCGACAAATATATCACGCTCCAGCTTCCACAGGTCTCACAGCCGCGATTAAGCGTGCTTGCAGGGGTAAAGGCCCTGGCTTGCTTGCTCGAAGATGCTGGCTTAAGCGCAGGCGTTGACCTACGGCGCGAGCTCTTGAACGTTGCTGATTGGCTCGATGTCGAAAAGAGCGCATTTAATCGCGATAATACTGAGGGTGAGAATCTTGCTTTGGAATTGGCCGAGCAGCTTATTGGTAAGCCGGTGGTGGTGTATGGCGGCATGAGCCTTCGCGCTGCAACCTACAAATGGAAGATCGACATTAATGAGAATGCCAAGCAGCTGGCATGGTGCAATGTCTATCCAGAGCTCAATCATAATGAGATGCAGGGTTGGGTTTTTCCCGAGCAAAAGCCGGTAACGAGCGTGCTTTTGCGAAGTAGCTTTGATCATGAACGGATAGCGAAGCGCATGGATGTCATGCAAGATGTACTCAAGGATAATGGATTTGCGCCAATCTCGATCGAAGCTCGTGGAACTACACCCTTACAGCAGCTACTATGGACGATTTTGCTAGGAGATTACGTGTCATCTTATCTCGGCATGATGAATGAGATCGACCCTACGCCGGTTGAACTGGTCGAAGATTTCAAGCAAAAGCTCGGTTAGCCCCACCTTGTTGTAAATAGTTGACAACATATACCATTCTGGTATAATATGCCTATCTGTACCTTCCCCATCTCTGCAAAGGAGGTGAAAACATGCAGAGGCCGATCACACTTGCATTGGTCGATGTGCCCAATATCACCATTCAGTTCGCTGAGGTGTCCCGAAATCGCCCCAACTGGCATGCGTTGCTGGACTGGTTGCGCGAGGAAGCGGGTGACACCGAACTTCAGGCCTGGGCTTATCTCAATCAAGAGAGAGAACCGATCGCCAAGCGCTTCGAGCAGCAGGAGCATCTGCGCTTTGCTGGCTTCAAGACCTACATGAACTACAAGCGTGATGGCAATCCCGACGACGTCGACGACCTCATGGTCGCCAAGCTCTATCGTATCTGGGAAACCAGCCGCCTTGCGAAGGTGATCATCGTGTCTCATGACATGCAAAACTTCGCCCATGAAGTACGTGAGCTCGAGCTGGCGCACATTCCGTGCACGGTGGTTGGTTTCGGAAACCGCATGGGCCGCCGCCTCAGAACGGTCCCTGGCTCACTACCGCATCGTTTTGTCAGCGTGATGTCCATCGATGACCTCGTACACGAGCGAGTTGCATGACCTCTGCGCACAAAGCCTGATCCTTGCTCGAGGGTCGGGCTGTTTTTTTACTCACTTAATGCTACAATTCCCATGCAAACAATCTGGAGAGGTGTCCGAGTGGTTGAAGGAGCACGCTTGGAAAGCGTGTGTGCGGGCAACCGTACCGAGGGTTCGAATCCCTCTCTCTCCGCCATGCTGAGGAAGTGATCCGTTTAGATCGCTGGCTCAGCATGATAGAGTGAGCAAACCTGGGCAAGAGGGTTCGGATAGTGCTTTGTGCTGGTGTGTTTCGAAAAAACTTTTCAAAGAGCGTACAATTATACTTAGATAATAAGGAGTACGGTCATGAAGAAGCACTTAAGCGGTTTTATGGACTTTATACGCGAACAGGGCGTTGTGGGATTAGCAATTGGTTTTATCTTAGGGGGCGCGGTCGCAAAAGTCGTGAGCTCGCTGGTAACAGACATCGTGAACCCAATAGTAGGTTTGGCACTTGGTTCTGCTGAGGGCCTAAAAGGCGCAACCGTAAAGGTAGGGGAAGCAACGGTAGCATATGGTAGCTTCATCGCAACCCTACTCGACTTTGCAATTATCGCCGGTGTAGTCTATCTCGGCGTGAAGATTATTGGGCTTGATAAGCTTGATAAGTCTAAAGATAAGAAGTAATTTACCCGATAGCCATAAGCGGTGTGGCTTTTTAGGCTGCGCTGAGCCATAATACAAGAGACTATGCAGCCAGGTCAGGAATATAACGCACAATCTGATCAACCGACGCCACAGTCGACGGCTGGGTTTAGCTTGGCTCCAGCTCAGCCCGCTCAGCTAGCATCTCAGGCACCACTCCCTCAGGCCGCAGCAAATCCGCACCCAGTCTCGGCCGATACAGCGCAGGCACCACTTCCTGTAGCGGCTGTGCAATTTGGTCAAGCAGCGCCTTCTCAGGCTCAGTCAGCCGATGTCCTGCAGGACGGTGGAACACCGGATGGGTCGAACATGGATGAAATCGATGAAGGGTATGATGAGGCACAGGAGGAGGCTGCTGCTGCAGACGACCACCTGCTGGCCTGGCAAAACCAGCAGCAAACTGGCGCGCACCGAACATCGCAGTGGTATATTATTATGGGCATCATCGCCGCTGGCTCAATCGTTGCAGCGATACTCCTGCAGAGCTGGTTCTTTATCCCGCTTGGGGTCTTGGTGCCGATTGCGCTAACTAAGTACGGCTCCAAGGGCGCCGACGCACATAGCTATGAGCTCACTACATTTGGCGTGACAGTAGATGGTAAGCACTACCCGTATGATAACTACAAGTCATTTTTTGAGATTGATAATCAAGGTCATCCGACTTTCGAGCTCGTGCCACTCAAGCGCTTCGCAACACTACTCACATTGCATGGTACGCCCGAGGTAGCGGATGATATAGTCGAGATTCTCGGCTCGGTTCTTCCAGAGTCAGAGCCGGAAGGATACCTTGGCGAATCTATCTTAAAGCGCCTGAAGTTCTAAGACTTTACAGATTAGTAGCTTTGCGGTAAAATAACCCCTGTTTCTATGCACGTTTTAGAGTTGGCGAACAGAGTAAAGAGACTCACCGAGCGCGCATATGAACCTACACATTACGTCTGATGGTACAGATAATTCGAATGGTGTACGCGCTCGTAGCTCAGCTGGATAGAGCGTCAGTTTGCGGTACTGAAGGTCGGAGGTTCGAATCCCCCCGAGCGCACCATATTCCCATCTAGGGTGGGTTCTGGATTTCTTAGGCACAATGAGCCTTTCTATCATTGGAAGGCTTGTCCTGTTGAAGAAATTCACCAGATCAACATGCTCACCCGCGTTACGGGACTAATCAACCTAAGCAATACGTTCATCGTTCACATACACGCTCCGATCTAGCGATGTACACATGTTTGGACTCTTGAACTACGCTGCGCAAGTGAGCGGGTCCGTGCTCTCATCCCTGACCAGGGTGCACGCTACCTCGTGTGAGCGATAATGCTCGAGCACGGTAACCTTCGTACCTTACATACATAGATGTGGAGCGTATGCTCCCAGCCTTCAACCTCGATCGAGCAGGTCTAACAGCCGGCTCGGTGACAGACAAGTTGTCCAGGATATGGACTTGTGGTTGATTGTAGAACCTGGGCAGCCCTCAGATGCAGCGGCATGGTCCGCCGATACTGTACTTGGCCAATGAAACGAGCCAAGCATGCCAAAACGGCCCCAAAAGTGGTCGTGACTTGCCTCATACGCGAGCGAATCGCCAAGTGGCGAAACTGGGATTGGGGGTCTGAGGGGCCTTCTTTCCCAACCAGCCCGCCTAGCTCAACTGGCAGAGCACTCAACACACAAATTGAGAGGTCGGGGGTTCGAACCCTCCGGCGGGTACAGATATTGCAGCTGCAATATTCATGGGTCAGGTAGCTCAGTAGGTAGAGCATCCGCCTGAAAAGCGGAAGGTCCGGGGTTCGATACCTCGCCTGGCCTCTGGCATGAAGTGTGACTGTTAACACGCGCCGCTTAGCTCAGCCTGGTAGAGCGCTCGACTGTTAATTCGAGAGGTCGGGGGTTCAAATCCTCCAGTGGCGACTGGCCTTCAGGGGCATGTTCGGCACACGGAAGCTGTTTGTCGATGGACTGCCAACCCATCATCAGACAAGCGCTGTCGGTGTCGATCGCGGGAGAAGCTCAATTGGACGAGCGTCCACTCAACAAGTGGAAGGTTATCGGTTCGAATCCGGTCTCCTGCACTGCTGCGCGTTCCGTCGGGGAAGCGGACGATAGTAGCTTACCGGTGTGGGCCTTTCGGGGCTCACACCGTTTTTCTTTTTATTGAGCGTGACAAGCGCGCTATACTTCATAGCATGAAGACTCATGCAGATCTAATGCAAAGACAGGCGCAGCAAGCATTTCTTCAGGACGACAAGCATTGGTTCGCTCAGTATAAGCCGTATATCCAAGACGGCAGAATCCTCAAGATCGGCTACGGCTTGGGGTATGTTACGAAGCTAGTGCAGGCTGTTAATCCTCAAATCGTGAGCACGGATATTATGCGGCACCAGGTTGGCTTGCCGGGTGATGTAGTGCGCGTTGATGGCGAGGATTTGCCGTTTGCCGATAAGAGTTTTGAGGTAGTGATTTGTAGTATGACACTGCATCATACTCGGCGACCATTTCGCATGCTGACTGAGATGGCTCGTGTTACTCGTACACATATCATCGTAATCGATACGACCGCTTCTCAGCCTATCGCGTATGCAGCGATGGTGTGGGCGTGTATGCGGGCAAATCAGCAGGCAGGACAAGCATCGACAGTGTTGCCATGGAATTATTTCACGCCTGGGCGCATTCGGCGTTGGTCGCATCAGCTTGGCCTGCGCGAAGTCGTGCACAAGCAGGAGCCGCGAGCACGCGGATATTATGCTGATCTCTGGGTTTGGCAAGTTGGTCGATAGGGACTTGCACTTCGAGGTATACTAGGACTAGGAGGAAATAATTATGGACAAAAAGTCGAAGAAAAATGATGCCGGTGGACTATTCATCCCCGGCGGTACGTTGCTTGGATTAGGTCTTGGCCTAGTTGTCGGTCAGCCTGGCGCTGGTGTCTTGATTGGTCTTGGAGCAGGCTTCACTCTCTGGGGTTTGCTTGGGGTATTTGGTAAGACTAGTACTGACTAATCGCTTCTGACATCGGAATAGTAGTGCGCCCGTAGCTCAGCTGGATAGAGCGTTGGTTTCCGGTACCAAAGGTCGGGAGTTCGAATCTCTTCGGGCGCACCATATCTGATTTTCTGGTAAAATAGGCCTCGGCTCGAAGTTTGTACGGAGAGGTGCAGGAGTGGTTGAACTGGCTTGTCTCGAAAACAAGTGTGCCTTCACAGGTACCGTGGGTTCGAATCCCACCCTCTCCGCCAGTTATATTGATAGGAGGCTCTATGCCAAAGCAACAATCCGAATCTGTCCAATGGGATCTTGATCAGATTTTGCCGTTGGATGAATTTGATAAATTGTATGCCGAGATTGAGGCAGAAATACCTGAGTACGCTGATTGGCAGAAGAAGCTCACTCCTGGCATATCGATTGAGTTATTTCAGGGATATATCAGCTGGAGTCAGTCCCTGATTGAAAAATTTACTTGCCTGGTAGATCGTGTTGCTCTTTGGGAAACTACTGACATTAAGGCGGGTGAGCCAGCCCGACTCAAGGCCCGAGCGCAGGATCTGGGCGTGAAGCTGTCGGAGCAGTCACGTCCCGTTAATATGTGGTTCAAGGGCAAGGCGGTCGAAGGTATGCAAACACTTGACGATGAGAATGCTGCTCGTCTTTTTGCGTCACTGAAGGACTACGAATACTCATTGCAGTACTCACGCAAGGTGGCTAAGTTTACACTATCACTCGAAGCAGAGAGCATTATTGCACACAAAGACACTACTGGTACTAGCGTATTAACCGATCTCCGCGACGCGATTGAGGCGGATTTTGTGTATAGCTTTAAGCTAGACGGTAAGTCGCACTCGTATGACACTGCCTCAGAGCTCATGCGACACATCTATGCACCGAATCCTATAGAGCGTGAGGCGGCTTATCGTGCACTGTATGTGCCATACGAGCGTGAAAAGCAGAAATTCTTTAAGATCTACCAGGCGGTCGTGAAGGACTGGGATTATGAATCGAAACTGCGAGGATATGACAGTACTATCGCGATGCGCAACGTTGGCAATCACATCCCCGATCGGGCAATCGAAACCTTGCTTGCAGTCTGTGAGGAAGAGAGCGTAATCTTCCAGGAATTCTTCCGCTGGAAGCAAAAGCAACTAGGTCTCCCGAGCATGCGCCGATTTGATCTGTATGCACCAATTGGAGAAAGTCAGCAGGAGTTTAGCTATGCCGAAGCTGTTGATCTCACCATGCAAAGTTTTACGGAATTTTCGCCTGAGTTTGCTGCTAAGGCCAAGCGAATTATTGAAGAGCAGCACATCGACTCACATCCGAGCCCGACCAAGCATGGGGGTGCTTTTTGCGCGACTGTTACCCCGTCAATGGCGCCGTATGTTTTGTTGAATTACGCCGGAAAGGCGCGTGATGTAAGTACGCTGGCGCACGAACTTGGACACGGCGTACACTCGCTGTATGCTAGTCATTTGCCAATTGGCGTGCAGCACGCGAATCTACCACTATCTGAAACTGCCTCGACATTTGGCGAGATGCTGCTCTTCGAAAACATGCTTGCGAGTTTGGAAAACGAAGCGGATCGCAAGGCAATGATTGCGGAGAAGGTGGCAGATAGTTACGCCACTATCTGTCGTCAGACATACTTTGTAAAGTTTGAACTCGAGGCACACAAAGCTATCCCACAAGGAGCTGGTGTCGAAGACCTTGAGCGGCTTTGGCTTGATACACTGAAGAGCCAATTTGGTGACGCTGTCGAACTTGACGACGTGTTCCGACATGAATGGGCATACATACCCCACATCGTGCACACACCGTTTTATTGCTATGCCTATAGCTTTGGTGAATTG
>CAZTHB010000016.1:0-17719 GCA_964613485.1 uncultured Candidatus Saccharibacteria bacterium | reverse complement strand
GCCTCCGGATCCCCGAAACGGATGTTGATCTCGAGGACATATGGCTTACCGCCGACGATCATCAATCCAAAGTACATGAAACCGATGTAGTCGATACCTCGATTCTGCATCTCGACGAGTACCGGATCGATGCAGATCTGAGCCCACTGCTCAAGCTTGTCCTCGTCGCCCGTGGGGGCCCAGCACCCCATCCCGCCAGTCATGGGCGAAGTTGGATCAGGGCTCACACGCTTATAATCCTGCGCCATCACCGGGATGAGTTGGCGTTGAATCCTATTCCTGGTCACGCTGACGAGCACGAAGACCGAACGCTCGTAGCAATCACTGAGATCTGCCTTGCCGAGTAGCGCTTCAATAACGATCTTTCGGCCAGACTCTCCGAAGCTCTCACCGCGCAGTTTAGCAAACGCATCAGCACGTGCTTTTTCGATCGTTTCACAGACAGTCACGCCCTTGCCCGCCGCTAGGCCGTCGGTTTTGACGACGGCACCTGGGTTTTCTCCAGCGAAGAACGACGGCAAGTAATCATCCAGCTCGCCTTCGTTAGTAATCACCACGAAGCGAGCCGTTGGTGCGCCTGAAGCCTTTACCAGCTCCTTCATGAATGCTTTGGAGCCTTCAATCTGAGCCCCATCAGCACCAGGCCCGAAGACCAGCTTCCCCTGAGCATGTAGCTCATCAGCCAGCCCATCGACGAGCGGCTGCTCTGGACCAATCACGAAGAGATCGGCAGCCAGATCTTGCGGAGGGATCGGCGTCGACCACGGAATGCCGGCATTACCTGGTGTCACGAGCACCTCGTGTCCTTGTCGATGACAGACTTCGGCGAGCGCATGTTCGCGCCCACCCGCCCCTACCACAACAACCTTCATAGCTCAGGTACCTCCCTCGCATTGCATATCTTGCAACTGCGGTGAACATCAATACTATACCAGATATCTCTGATGTCTCAACTGATACGTACTAAGTAGTTGGCAGAGTTAGCGTGACCGTAGTGCCCTTGCCTGGCTCAGAATCGATCGAGAGTGTACCACCCACTTGCTCCATAATCACCTTATCGAGGTAGAGCGACAGCCCCATCCCCTCATAATCAAATCTCATCACATCAGTCGCACGCGAGAACGGTACCATGAGCTGATTGAGCTTCTCACGAGAGATACCTACGCCTGTATCGTGAACTGTAATCACCGCACGAGATCCCTTTGGCTCAGCATGTATCTCAACTGTACTTTGCGCATTACTAAACTTAACTGCATTATCAAGTATCGATGTCAGAAGCTGCTGCAAAGCAACTGGGTTAATCGCCACAGACAGGTTCAGCGGGATTGTCTGCGTCACCGTGATGTGCTTCGCATCGATAACTGACTGGAGACCTTGTACAGCAGTGCCCACTGCGCCATTAAGCATGTTGGGTGTGTGCGATGCCGGATCTATCTTCTGGAATACTTCGAGATTCTTGAAGCGCGTAATGATCGCACCAAGATGTGCTAGGCCACCAAAGAGCTCTTTGGCTTCAGCGATAGCAGCGTATGGCTTAGCTTGCAGACGCACAAGTGCCAGATCGGTATCCAGGGCAGTCGCTATGTCATGGATAAAGGCTACACGTCGTCCAGAGAGGTCTTTTTCGAGCTTAATTTGATGCTCGAGAGTCGCTTTCAACATCTGATTTTTATTTCGGGCCCTATATGCAAGCACCAACAAAGCAATACCAGCAAAGTAACAAAATACCTGCAAGAAGGCTGAGCCTGCATTCAAGCTAGAGCGATTAGCAGCTTCATACAATATATTGATTAAGATAATAATGATCCCGACTACAACGATCGGCAGCCAGACACTCAATTTTAGTATCGGATTTCGAACTTTACCCTGCACATTTTCGGCAACTGACGTACTCAGTGATTCATGCATGAGTTGCGATTGGGTAATCAATCGCTTCGCAGTCGCGGCAATACTATTAATAGGTTCGAGTAACTTCTGCGCACCAGCCGCGTCAACACGATTCATGGACTGCAATAGATCGACCGCTAACTGCATAGTACCTACAGGTGTATTGATGTAGTGAGAAGTCAGCGAGACAAAGTTAGAGCTAGCCTGCTTAGAATTATTGTAACGCTCCATGACTTGATTGAGGACGCGCTGGTTACGATATTCGACATACGCCTGGCGAGCATACAGAATTGCGATCACGACTAATATTGAAATTATCGTCAGTGGAATACCAGCAGCTACTGGCTCGGGCAGCTGGTGTACTTGGGTAACAAATTGATCGCCAAGCACACTCGCGACAAAAATGCTCAGTGCTGGATTCTGAGGCTCTCCAATATCAAGTCGCTGAAGTATCGCCTGGTCCCTTGAGAGATTGCTACCAGTAGAAGTACTAGTCGGCGTCGGTGTGCCACCTCCGGGATCAAGTGGTATCAAAGGCAATCCAATTGTTGGCGTCGGCGAAGGAGATCCTGAAGTAGTGATAGTCGGGGTGGAGGTTGGTGTAGGGGTGGGGGTGGGCTGATCGGGATCTTGGTCGGGAGTTGGAGTTGGTGTAGGCGAGTTCGTAGGGGTAGGAGTTGGAGAATTCGTCGGAGTGGGAGTTGGCGTGGGCGTTGGGGTTGGGGTTGGCGTGGGGCTAGATGTCGGTGCTACATATTGATAAGTGTGATTAGCAACATTATTGACTGTAATCGTAGAGAACTCTTGATCGCCTGAGATCGCAGTGTTGATGGTGGTCATATCAAGCTCATTATTGTCGGTCCTTAGGAAGATGCTACGTAATATTGTTATACCGTCTAGATAATTGGAACTAGCATTCCCAGACATATCAAAAGTTAAAGTCTGGCTGACATTCATTGCACTATTTTGGAATACACATGTAACAAGGTTGTAGCCGGAATATAGTGACGAAAAGTATGGGTTTGGAATATCTTGAGCCGGGCCCTGGTCAGTACAGGTCACAGCATTGTTTGTGTTTGAGGTAAAGCTAAACTCCGCGGGAACAATTATATAAATAGCAGAATTAAGGAGATCGCTATCATCTGGACCTTCATTTGTAAGGACAAACTGATATGTTACAGATTGACTCTGCACAATAGGAGGGCTGGTTTGAAGAGTGGCACTAAGACTATAATCAGTGACAACTGGCGGACAGCTCTGTCCAGCGTCATTGATGGTCCAATTGTAGTTCGAGATAATCGAAGCACGCTCAGCTGCTGCATCACAGTAGTACAAATCATCAGCCCCAAACGTGAGCCCACTTTGCAGTGTTTGTGCACTCCAACCTATCAATGTCGCGTCATAGTTCGCAGTCGACAATCCCGAATAATTTAGCATGCCATCCACATTAGTTGGGCTTGTCATATCCCAGCTGCCCAGATCCTGATTAAAGTCTGAAGCAAATGCAAACATACCGTTCATATTCGTAACATTGCCTGTATTCCAGCTGCTGATATCTTGATTAAAGGCTGATGCACCGTTAAACATACTGCCCATAGTAGTCACACCGATAGTATTCCAGCTACTGATATCTTGGTTAAACGCTGTCGCAAATCCGAACATAGCCGACATGTCAGTAACATTTGAAGTGTCCCAACTTCCAATATCTTGATTGAAGTTCGCAGTATCAGCGAACATCGCGCTCAAATCTATGGCACTACTTATATCCCAACTCCCAATAGGCTGATTAAAATCCGAGGCGCCCCTGAACAACCAGCTCATATTGGTGACCTGGCTCGTATCCCAGCCGCTAATGTTTTGATTGAAGGATGATGCATAAAAAAACATGCTAGCCATATTAGTGACGCTACTTGTATTCCAACTCCCTATGTCCTGATCAAAGACGGAGACATACGCAAACATAAGTGACATGTCTGTCACAGCGCTCGTGTTCCACGAGCCGATTGACTGGTTGAAGCTTGATGCGTCATAGAACATTGCATACATATCCAAGACATTTGAAGTATCCCAACTTGCTAGACCCTGATTGAATGACGATGCGTTAGAAAACATTTCCGCCATTGTTGTGACGCTACTTGTGTCCCAGCTATTTATTGGCTGATTAAAGTCTGCTGCGTTATGAAACATCCCATTCATTTTGGTGACCTGGCTCGTATCCCAACCGCTAATATCTTGATCAAAGGATGATGCGTTATAAAACATTAGGCTCAAATCATCAACTTGGTTAGTATTCCATCTCCCAATTGGCTGATTAAATGCTTGGGCACCTGCTAACATACCCGACATACTCACCACATTCGAAGTGTCCCAATTCCCAATCAGCCCATTAAAATAGTTCGCACTCCCAAATAGTTGTGTCATATTCGTCACGGACGAAGTATCCCAGCTATTAAGATCTTGATTAAATGATGAGTTGGCCGCGAACATCGCAGCCATATTTGTTATGGCACTGACATCCCAATCAGCTATAATGCCGCTATTCACCAGAGTCATCTGAAACATGCTAGCCAGACTGGTAGTCCCGGATAGATCAGGGGTGTCGCCGGCCTTTAATTCTAAGTATATACAGCCCGTGAACGCCGACTCCATAGATTGCCATACGCCCGTGCCCCATTGGTCAATCGATAATAATTTCTCCTTGTCACCAGCGTTATTGAAATATATTCTCGGAAATGTTCCCGTGATCTTGACGGTATATGTCCCTGGTGCTGCATACGTATGCGTCGCATTACCTGTCAGACCGGTGTCGCTGGTCGCATCACCCCAATCGACTGTATAGTTGTATCCTCCACCCGTGGTCGGAACAGTAATCTGGTCACTACCTGATACGCCAGGATTATCAGTCTTCCACGTCGTGACAAATTCGTTAATTGCATAACATGGTGCTGTCGTAAAAGTACTATCTGTACCGGTACCAACTTCGCCGACGTTCTCGGAATAAGCCCGGTAATGATAGGTGGTATTACAGGTTAATCCTGACACGACAAGTGAATAAGCCCCGGTGCTAACGGCTGGCGTAATCTTCACCACCCTATCGTTACCATTATCAGCTACATACACACCACCCACGTCGTCGGTAAATAGTGCTGTAGGGTAATCAAACTGACCATTACCCGAGCCATTTGATCCGTAATTCATCACAAAGACACCATTATCATAGTATTTTTTTATGCGATGATTTTGATTATCAGTTACATATATGAAACCGCTATCGTCATGCGATATGCCTGAGGGGTTATGCATTTGTTGCTCTCCAGAGCCAAAACTACCCCACTTGAGATTAAACGTACTGTCCGCATTATATTTTTGGATACTATGCTGCGTGCCCCGATTAGTAACGTATATGCTGCCATTTGGATCAACCGTAATCCCGTATGCATCACTTAATTGACCATTGCCCGTGCCGGATATACCTCCCTGACAACCAGATGTACATATCTGAAACGCATTTGCACCGTTATCGACACCCCAGCCGAAGGTGCGGACGAATACACCGGCAGTGGTAAATACTGTGATTCGATTATTGCCACCGTCAACAACATAGATATTGCCAAGCCCATCTGGAGCTATTCCCACAGGGTTGTTTAATTGCCCATCTCCGCTACCAAAAGAACTAAAAGTCGCCTGATGTACACCCGCAGTGTTATATTTTCGGATGCGACTACTACTCGTGTCAGTCACGTAAATCATATCGTTTTCGTCTATAGCTATACCTTGTGGAAAGTTAAACTTGAAATTATCATCTGTGCATGTAAAAATATCAAAGATATAACAACCCCATTGACTCTGATATACGCCATATTGATTGAACTTTTGGACGCGGTGATTAGCATAGTCAACCACATAAATATTCCCGCTAGAATCTTTGGCAATCCCGGCCGGTTGGCTAAACTGACCATTGCCAGATCCTTGCGTACCGAAGCTCGATGCAAACTGATAGGTATCTGGCTTCGTATCTGAGACGACATCACCGTACGATACTGTGGGCCCATACTCAAACCCTCGCACAGTCAGCGTCTGCGAACCTTGCGAGGTAACATTCCCCGACAACCTGACAGATGTCTGGGTAATCTCGATTGCACTACCCGTCGTGACAGTTGGTGCAGCTGCCCTCACAAGCTGAATCGTAAAGATGGTCGAGACTATCAAGGCTGCCATCATTGATACGAACATCGATGACCAATACTCGATCACGGAGCGACGATGCCTGATCTTTGGCAGAGTAACTACCTTGAGATGGTGCTGCATAGTGTAGCGAATGGTGGGATTTTCGGCGATCAGTGGCGCCTTGAAGATCGAGTAATCAATCCAAAAGTACAACAATACGCCCAACAATATACAAAGCGACGCGATTAAGGCTGGAATATTCACTCCGTAGATCGTTTTCGGAGAATCAAGAAAGAATGGATTATTTGCAGCGAATCGACTAATGAAATCCTGTGCTGGCTGGCTCAAACTCAGCCAATACGTACCCAAAACGATGGCAACCACCCCTAAGACGGGTAACCAAAATCTACGTCGCGACCACATAGATCGCCACGCCTGACTCATGCTTTTTGGAGCGCCGTTACTTGATCTGCGCAAAATCACCCTTTATTCTGTCCGTTACCCTCTAGTCTATCCCTTATATTTTACCATGAGCGCGATAAGTACTACAAGACTAGTATCAGAATGAATATATTGATATTACGGCCAGGATAGGATATATTTATTCGGTTATCCGTACCCCGCAAGGAGGCATCGCATGCCCATCAGTACAACGTCAGTCGTCGTGGTGAACAAAGATGAGCTGGTTGCTCTGCTCGGAACAGAGCTCGGTCCAAGCCAGCCGGTGCTCGTCGACCAATCACGTATCAACCAGTTCGCCGACGCCACAGGCGATCAGCAGTGGATTCATACCGATCCGGAGCGATCGGCGAGTGAGAGTCCCTTCGGCAGCACCATCGCGCATGGCTACCTGACGCTCTCGTTGGCACCCGCTCTGCTCGAGCAGCTCATCGACCTCTCAGCCGCACAGATGGCAATGAATGTCGGCTGCGACAAGGTGCGCTTCCCTTCTCCAGTACCGGTCGACTCCAAGGTGAGCATGACATGCAAGCTGGCTGACCTCGAGGACACAGACAAGGGTCTACGGTGTCACTTCACTCTCACTCTCACCGTCGAAGGAAGCACCAAGCCGGCCTGCGTGGCCGAAGTGATCTACCTCGTCATGATCTAGGTTTTGCTACCCTGACAGACTTTTCAAGAAGAAAAGTCTGTCATTTTTTTATTCATTCACTTAAAACTGCTTTATTGCGGAAGGTTCGACAGCAAATGAGAAATAATCGTACGTGCATTCGTGAGAGCCAGCAGTGCTTGATGCTGCACCACCACTTTACCCTCATGCATAATGTCATTACGGAGCTGATTAGCTGTCAAAAAATCTTTCCAAAAATCCTGCTCAGTAATCTTGTCACCCGATAATGCTTCGTACAACTTACTTGCCTTAGTCGTTCCGAGATTATGGTTATTCTCGATTTGCCTCTTGAGCCACCCCTGCAGGGACATAGGCTGCGCTCGGCCAATCCACGCCACAAGCACCTGATCAGCAATCACTTCGATGGCGATATGTGATAACACAACCGCTTCTCGATAATCACCGTCATTATATTGCCTGATTGCAGACTCAAGCAGCTGAAGATGTGGCTGATTGTGCATGAACTAAGCATAGTGCTTGTACTTAAATACGGCAAACAATATTATGCTAGCAATAGTTCATTAAGTTTGCGAACCGTGTTTATATTACGAACCGTCATGTGTCGATAGAGATCGGTTTTGATGAGCTTAATGCCATTCCCGCGCGTCACATTCTTGCGATCGATATTCCACACTAATGCGCCATGTGTATATTGGACACGCTCCATTTCAGGATTCACTTTTACCTTCGCTAGTATATCCTTATTATCAATCTCATCCCACAAAAACATCACATCGGTCTTTTGTTGCGCATCATTCATCCAATCAGGCGGGATGGCCTCACAAAGATCATTGAACTCCGACTGCGTACGCAATACAATCGGTATCTCTATCTCAAATGCTTCGAAGATAGCAGCCAGCAGCACTCGATGAAGCTCTGTCCTACTGCGTGTATCCGAGAAAACAACATTTCCCGAGTTAATATACGTACTTACACGAGTGCAGCCAGCTTGTTCAAACACAAGTTTGAGCTTTCGCATCTCTACCCGCGTGTGCCCACCAACGTTTATACCGCGAAGAAGCGCAACGTATTTCATATCCATAGTATACGCGATTGACAACACTATCGATCAATAAGCTTCAGGTAATGACTTTCGAGCATTGTGACGTGAATTAGCTTATACTTACGAGTAATGGCTAATGCAAACAAACATAAAAAGCCCTGGTTTTTGTATGGAGTCGTAGGTGTTTTACTTGCGGCACCAAACGGTATCTTTATCAAGCTCGGCACCAACCAGCTTGATCCGTTCGTATTTAATGCATTACGTCACATCATAGTGGCGGTCTTGGCGACACCATTTATCTGGCAAGCTCGGCGACTCTTCACTCTCAAGTCAGCAACCCTATCGCTCGTATTTGGGTTACTTATGTCAGTCGCGGTAGTGTGCTACGCCAAGGCAATTCAACTCAGTAATGCTAGTTATCCCTCAGTCATAATGCTACTCAGCCCGATTGTGTTTATTGTTTTCTCAACGATGATGACGCGGGATACAGTAAATCGCAGACAGCTAGCTGGCATCACACTGGCCGCCCTTGGAGCATTCCTGATCATAGGGCTTCCTTTCGTACTCAGCCAACAAGATAGCTTCAGGTTTTATCCGACGGCAACACTTTATATGCTCGGGAATGTCATTACCTTCCCTCTTGCAATCGTATTCTCAAAGAAAGCTCATCAGAAGAAACTACCACTCAAAGCAATCATGGGTATATCATTTTGGGTTGTTTGTATCGTCAATGCACTCTTTGCTGGCAATAAACTCACGAGCCTTAATGTTTTTTCACTCAGCCCTATCGCGATTGTAGCGGTATTGTACTCTGGACTTGTGGTTGCATTTATCGCCCGTGATCTCAATATTCGTAGCTACGAACATCTCGGATCTGGCGTCAGCAGCGCACTTGGATATGCAGAAACACTGTTATCCGTTTACTTACCACTGCTCATTCTAGGCGAAACTTTATCGACTGAGCTATTTATCGGTGGCGCACTTATCTTACTGGGCGTCTATATTGCCGAACATCACGATTCATCTCACCACCGCTATTTCCATTTGTTTCGAGGACATTAACAGAAACTAAAATATTTTGTCCCAGTTAGTGCATGTCATTCAAAAAGCAGGAGAAAGAATCTCCTGCTTTTTGAATGGCTGGGGCGGTAGGACTCGAACCTACGATCTCTTGTGCCAGAAACAAGCGCCTTACCAACTTGGCCACGCCCCAATAAGATTCAATTACCAATCACTCTGGCGTATTTTTCAAAACTAACACCGAAGAATTATACCTGATCCGAGTGCTTTTTTCTACACCTTTAAAAGGCGCCTGCGCTGATCAGGCTCTCCCGACCTATCACACGCAGGCGCCCGACTTTAGGCGGACACTTCCAAATACTCCGCTTCTAGAGCGTCCAATGCTCGATGGATGTGAGCATGCAGCTTCTGGTTCCAGATGATGAAGATGTGCTCAGCGAACCCGTCAATGAGTTCTATCCCTTTACTCCTGCGAAATCCGAGAGCAATCAGGGTATGGTGAAGCATCTTTGGTGCCACAATTACGTTATGAGCACCATGCAACGCTGAAGCAAAAAATGGCACCACGAGCTCATCGAAAACCGTAAAGTACGAGTGTACATGCTGATCATGTCGTGCAGCAGCACCTCGCACAGTCTGCAGATGGGTGGAATGCGCCCTCATGCCTCGTACCGCAGGGAAAAAAGAGGTCACACGACCGAGACTTGCGATACGCGTGCCATGAAATGGGACCCCAAAACCATGCGTCATCAATACGCGGTGCGGAGCAAGCGCTCGCAAATCCTCGACATGTATCCCGCCTTGGCTATGCCCGACAAAGATGAATCGTGCTTCTGGATAAGCCGAGAATATCTGCACCTCGAGCGCCCGACGGGCAGCGTTCATGTCGCCAAGCCCAAGCTTCGGGATAGCAAGTATTTCTACTTCATAGCCTCGCTCTCGAAAGACCTTCTCGAGAGGTCGATAGAAGAAATCTAAAAGCTGTGGGACGAATGTCCCCATGATGATGACCACTCTGACATCTGCTATGGCTTGCTGGGCAGACTTACCCTGCTTTGAAGGCGACATCACTTGCCTCCCTTAGAACCGATAGGAACAAAGCGAAATGCTTATGTATATATAATACGCCCGTCGTCAAGCGCCGCAGCTAAAAGAGCATGTTTCGCAAGAACACCAATGAACCGATAAGTAATAGTCCCGTAAGCACTACAAATGATACTCCATACACAGCCCAGAATAATCGCTTACGTCGCATGCCCTCAACCTTCGATTTTGCCAGACGAACTGCAACCTTTGCTGGCACGATAGCCCAAGCTGCGCCAGTGAATGCGATGGATGCAAAAAATACATACCCCATCCAGCCGTATTGCATGATGTCTTGTAGGTCAAGCATGGTTTCGTAGTAATTGTAGCATAAGCAAATAAAAAGTCCGCCCAGGTTATCCTGGGCGGCACTGTATTAGCGAACTTCAAGTTCACTTCCTTCATACTCGATGTCGTGGGGCTCGATGATCACGCGCTTCGGTCCTGCTTCGACCGCGCCAAGAAGCATCGGCTCATAACCCGCACCGCGAGCCAGCGCCATCGTCTTCCTGGCGTGACTCTTGCGTACAATCACGACGAAGCCTATGTCCATATTGAACGTCGAATACATCTCGCGCGTACCGATTTGGCCGAGATCAGCCATGAAAGCGAAGATGGCCGACCACTTGGGCACAGTTGTGATGCGGTAGGTCAAATCTTGCTCGGCGCGCATGATCTTGCGCCACCCATGACCCGTGACATTGATACCGTAGCACCAACGGATGCCGGCATGCTGGCAAGCACGCAAGAACTTCACATAGATGACAGTCGGCTTGGTGAGTTCTTCCCCAAAGGTGTCACTCCCCTTACCCAGATGCTGATTGAAGAACCCGAATTCCATCCCTAGCTCACGAGCCTTAGTAAGCCCGTTGGCATGGATGCCACTCGAGGCCAGACCGATGATTACATCGCCAGGACGGATGCGATCAGGATTTACGAGCTTTCGCTTGTCATGCAGAATGCCCGTCGCCGAGCCTGAGAGCTCGAACGTGCCCGGCATAATGATGTCTTTCAAGGTAGGCGTCTCACCGCCGCCCCAGACCGCACCAGCCTGGATGCAGGCCCACTGCCACCCTTCAGCAAGCAGCGTCGCGCGAATCTGATCATCAAACCAAGCCGAATCACCGACTGCCAGGTGCATTGCGATCTGAAACGGTGGAATACCAAGCGTAATCATGTCATTGACGATCATGGCCACGCAGTCAATAGCAACATGTCGCGCCCACACAGGGTTTGTATCACGTCCCTCGTAGGCCTTGGCGATCATTGCCATGAGCTCGCCGATGCGATTCTTAGTGCCCAGCCCCTCGATCACATGCCCCGTATAGAACGCTCCATGATCAATCGCATAGCACGACTCACCTCGTGACCACGCGACTTCACGAGCTTGCGGCAACAACAGATAGTCGGTATGGCGACCGAGCAACGTGCATTCTCGCTTGAACGGGTCTAGCTTTTGATAGCCAATGATCTCATCTTGGCTTCGTCCAGCCATGATAGGTGCCTTTCTGTATTCGAATAAGAAATCGGTATAAGCCTACAAGTATTTATTAAGTTTCTCAAGCATAAGAAAATCCTCCTGAATCGTATGACTCAGGAGGATGGCGATCATTCACGCGCACTGTCACGCCGCCACCATTGCCAAAAGCGGCGAAAGTCCTCGGGTGTCCGATGATAGACGGTTGCCTCGAGTGATCGACTGTGACATGTGTCTGCGATCCAGTCCATGATGGCGTGGAGATCATCGATACCACGCACACGCTGCAAGCGCCCCGTTTCGACGAAGGCACGGGGCTCGTGAATCTTGGCCGCCACAGGCAACACATACCTTCCTTCAAGCAAGCGGGCTGTACCCGAATGAATTGGCTGGATGTGTCGCATAGTAGCAAAGCGGTCACGATACCGCTCAGGCAGGTAGTTGAGATAGTCCATCAGGCGGCCCAGCGGTCGTCGCTTGTCGACGGATCCTGGGCCTGCCAACCCCACGACTCCACCATCTGCTTCGAGCAAGGCATCGAGCTCGCTACGCATAAGTCGATTGGATGCCTGCACGAGTTCAACGGGCAGGCCCGCCTCGCGTGTCGTATCGGTCGCCGGAAAACTAAAGTGTACCCAGCCAACATTTGCCAGCAAATCTGCGACCGGAACGCCAAGCGCAACGACCAATCGCAAAGTACTTGAGAGGATAATGTGAAACTTCTGCACTACTTCGCGGTACATCCGCTCCGCAGCAGCGTCCCATGCATCACTACCACGCGCCTGACTCCCCGCAACGAGATCAGCGTGGTATTCACACACCGTAACCAACACCTCGGGAAGTACCCGGCCAATGTCGGTGATGTCATCATGTGCCATAAACACAAATACCGGCTGCCCATCACGAGCGTGATTGTAAAGCTCATTGATTTGATCTGGTCGAGAACGAAATACCTGCGCAATTCGCTCTCGCTCGGGCGTCGCGATAGCGGCCAGGCTGCGCACTTCGTGCAAACTACTAGGCTTGGGCGGAAATGAAACCCGTGTCAAATCATGCAGAGGACTATTCGCATTGTATGGTGCTTGCGAAAACAATGACTGACTTTGCACGTGAGTCGCCACCATCTCTGCAAATCTCGCAAAAACTGGTCGAGGATCGACGTTGCGGATCATGCTGCGTAGCTGTTCATCATTTGTCTCACGAATGGGTTGACTCATCATCCACCTACTTATTTAGGTACGAGAACGAACGCTATTATGACAGAATATCACCTAGCACAACAGATACAGGGGCTTGAGATTACTATTTGCTCAGCTTCAAACCGCTCATGCTACAATTAGTGCAACGAATAATCTGCAAGGAAAACTACCAATGTCAGCAAGAAAGCGGACGAGAATCAGCAAAAAAGCAATTAAAAGACTTAGCTTCAAACCTGTATACATTTTGATTGGATTAAGCCTCTTTATTATCGGTGGCTTTGTTGTCGCTTACTCAAGGGCTGCGACTGACGCAAGCCTCAGTAACGCATCCGTACCTGTTATTCATCTAGAGATCGGCAGCGGTGCTCAAACCATCGAGAAGCAAAACAAAGAACCAGCACAAACTGGATTTGGATGGGTGAAATCTTGGGTATTCTGGGATTAATAATATGCAGATGCCTGTCACTCAAGCAGCGGATAAGATATTTGATGCCTACCTTAATAGGCCGCAACACAGAGATGTTATGGTTTATCCATTTGCAACCAACTTCTACTTTGGCAACGTACTAACAGCAAACAATCAATACATCTTAAAGGCAATTATATACTTGACAAACCCAGTAAGCTTTGCTAACCTGGTAGTATGAACTTAGTTGAATTCCAGCAAAAATTTAGCGACGAGCAAGCCTGTCTAGATTATCTAGAAAAGGCTCGCTGGGGCGATAAAGCAATCTGCCCCCACTGTGGTAGTGTAAAGACCTATAAATTTACCAGCGGCAAGCTATTTAAGTGCGGAGATTGCCGCAAGCAGTTCACGGCAAAAGTTGGCACTATCTTTAGTGACAGTAAGGTCCCTCTTTTTAAATGGTTTCTCGCCATCTATCTAGCGACCTCTCTCAAAAAGGGTATTTCTTCGACACAACTAAGTAAGTACATCGGTGTAACCCAAAAAACGGCGTGGTTTATGCTTCAACGCATACGTTACGCCCTTGAGAAGTCAGGTAATGATTCGATGCTTGGTGGTGAAGTCGAGATAGATGAAACTTATGTTGGTGGTAAGGCTATCAACAAGATGAAGAAAACTGGCGGTGAAGAAAAGGCCGTTGTATTTGGTATGGTGGAACGTGACGGTCGCGCCCGACTAAAGCACGTAAAAAGTTCTGGTGCTCGCGTATTACTTCCCGAAATACAGGATTCTGTGGAGCCAGGTGCGCAAATTTATAGTGACCAATGGCAGGCTTATACGAGCCTATTTCGACGTGGCTACAACCACTTAAGTGTAAACCATAGTCAGACGTATGTTGTGGGCACGACACATACGCAAACTATCGAAGGCGTGTGGTCTCATCTCAAGCGCGGTATTTATGGAGTATACCACCATGTTAGCCCCAAGCATCTCCAGAAATACTGTAGCGAGTTTGAATACCGATATAATACTCGCAAGCAAAGCGATTTTGAAAGATTCGTGAGTTGGTTTGACTGTGCGGCTGGACGATTAACATATAAGGAGTTGGTAACGTGAGCAAAATTCATAAGAAATTAAGCCTCCAAGTAGAAGGTAGCCTTATTAATGTTGTTAAGGTCGGACAAGACGACTACGTTTCTTTGACCAATATGGCTCAAAGTCATGGTGGTGATCAGTCTATATACACCTGGATGCGTGGCCGTAACACGGTGGAATTTTTAGGCATTTGGGAAAGTATCCACAACCCAGAATTTAAAGGTGTCGAATTCGACACCTTTAAGAAACAGGCTGGCCTCCACTCCTTCACAATGACACCAAAAAAGTGGATAACTGCCACTCACGCCATGGGGATAATTTCTAAGGCTGGTAGAAATGGAGGGACTTATGCACATGTGGATATAGCTTTTGAATTTGCAACCTGGATAAGTCCAATGTTTAAGCTACTAATGATACAAGAGTTTCAGCGACTCAAGTCGGCAGAAGAAGAACAGAAGCTTTGGGACGGCAGGCGGTATCTTTCCAAGGTTAACTACAAGCTTCACACGGCAGCTATCAAAGATAATCTAATTCCCCAGTCTAATCTTCCAAAGGGTAAGCAAGGTATTATTTACGCCGATGAGGCAGACCTATTAAATGTTGTGGTCTTTGGGCTGACATCAGCTGCTTGGAAGAACCAAAATCCAGAGTTAGCTCAAAAGGGGTATAATCAAAGGGACGAAGCTACTATAAACGAACTGGTCATACTCGCCAACCTTGAACATCTAAACTCTATGTATATTGAAGAGGGTAAGCCTCAATCTGAAAGACTTGGGCTATTATTTAATGAAGCTCAACGACAACGGAAAGCTTTAAGCCAGAATCAAACCTCAAACCAACTAGAACTACGCGTTAACCGTAATGAATTGAGCCCATACAATGCTGAAAAACCACTCAAGATTGACAATCCAGAAGGATTTGACGATACTCTAGGCAAAATTGCCCAAGCTGGCAAATAGTACCTTACATCCCAGCGGGTAGCCCGCCTCCACCTTTTGATGCTCTAGCTAGCCCCACACCTTAACTCGCTCCAATAGTGCCTTTTTGGGGTGCTACTGGGGCGCAGCTTAAGGTGTGGGCTACGCTCCAGAGTATTCACACCGTGTGAGGAAAGGAGTTGGTATGAAGCCAGTAAAACGGTACTACCCAACGTCAAATCCTTTGCCAAAGACCGCTATGGTTCGTCCATATGTGCGTCGTGACGGTAAGGTTGTACGAGGTTATCTGCGCAAGCCGAAGTTTCGTACAGGCGTTACTATTGGCTACAAATAGTAGCTAGGTAACGTGCTCCCGCTGGGATGTAAGGTACTATTTATCAGATTTTAATGCGTAAAACCCCCTGGGTTTGTTTTATATATAGTCGCCATCTTAAATACTTGACACTTCATCACGCGTCCGTAGACGCGCTACGCGATCAGCATCGAATCGCCATAGCTCAAGAAACGATAGTCCCCTGCGAGAGCGTGGTCATAACCCCGCTTCAATAGATCCGTGCCAGCAAAAGCTGCTGCTAGCTGCAGTACTGTTGAATCAGGCGCATGAAAGTTCGTCAGCAAAACATCGACAATACGAAAGTCGTAGCCTGGATATATAAAGAGGTCCGCCTCGTCTCGAATAGACGCTTCATTATCGTCGAGTACATAATGTGCGGCGTGCTCTAATGCCCGAGTCACTGTCGTACCAATCGCTATCACTCGCGATCCACCCTGCTTCGCTGCGCGGATCGCGACTATAGTTTTCTTCGGGATCGAATAATACTCTTTATGCATCACATGTTGATCGATTGAAGCGCTCCTGATTGGCAAAAAAGTCCCCCGGCCTACATGAAGAGTCAGCTTTGCGATAATAGCCCCTCGCATAACCAAACTACGCAGTATGTCCTCGGTAAGATTCAGCGAGGCAGTCGGTGCAGCTACCGAGCCGTCATGACGCGCAAACACCGTCTGATAGCGGTCTTTATCATCCGTTCGTGCATCACGTTTTATATATGGTGGGAGTGGGGTTTTACCTGCCCGCTCAGCCAATACAACTAACGGCACGGTGGCACGAACTTGCGCTTCCCCGTCCCCGAGAATAGCCAAGACTTCTATGGTGTCATTATTGACGCGCAAGATGTCCCCTGCGCGCAACTTCCCTCGATACATAACCCTACCGTTCGTAGCCAGTAGCGGCCCGCGGTGGCGTTCAGTTAAGAATAGTTCTCGCGTTCCTCCTGAAGCAGTTGTTGCCAGTAAACGAGCTGGTATTACCCTGGTTTCATTAATAATAATTACATCACCAGGCCGCACATACTCGGATAAATGCTTGTACAAGTCGTCATGAATTGTGCCAGCCTGCCGATCAACTACCATAAGCCGAGACGCACCGCGCACAACAGGTGGCTCTTGGGCGATCCGCTCATCTGGCAGCGTATATATGAATGCTTGGCTAACTTTTGACTGTTTCATAGAGAATTTTGCCTCACCAAATATCGTAAAACTCGTCCCACTAGTGTACATCAAGAACGACCATGGTAAAATTACTATGAATAACACTTATGCTTAATCGTAATTAGCACACATCAAATAACCTATAGGTGACCAAACCTCATGAGTACAAAGCCTAGGGCTCGTAAAAGCCTACGCACACCAGGCAAAGGCCAGCGGGTCTTACCTATACCTGAAGGAGTAAAAGCGTGGCAGGCAGGGCTATTTATGATACTCGGCTTGATTCTATGTGGCTTCATTATTTGGCGGGCTTTTGCTGCTGGGTGGTAAACGATCTACTTAGTGCTACGGGTATTGAAAAAGCTCGGGCACGTATTGTGCCCGAGCTTGCTAATTACAACCCTTCGCGACGCTTCAGATCCATGTAGATCCCATTGTGCGCCTCATGCTCAGCGACAGTACCGATATATTCGATACGACCGTGATCAAGCGAGATGATACGATCAGCCGGCTCGATAGTCGACATCCGATGCGCAATGATAAGCGTCGACACGCGTCGATCAGCAAGCTCACGCAGTGTGTCTTTCACAAGATCCTGACTCTCGGCATCAAGAGCACTAGTTGGTTCATCCAGAACCAATAGTGCCGGATCTTTAATGAGAGCTCGCGCCAAGGCAAGACGCTGCCTCTGGCCACCGCTCAGCTTGATGCCACGCTCACCGACCATAGTGTCGTAGCCGGCAGGAAGTGACTCGATGTATTCGCTTATCGCCGCCGACTTAGCCGCCAGCCTCATATCTTCGTACGAAGCAAGGGGATTACCGATC
>CAZTHB010000015.1:2576-18644 GCA_964613485.1 uncultured Candidatus Saccharibacteria bacterium | reverse complement strand
ATCTCACCTCTCTATTCCCTCAGACAGAGAGGCAGGATGGAACTAGGTATTTATACCATTTTTTTGCGTTATTGTAAATTCCATCATGCAATGCGAGTCCTAGAAGGGCCACGCCGTCCGATTAGCTGTCGGGTATTTCTTCGTCATGATCTACAAAAGTAAAGAAAGGAATACTGGAGTGAGTGGCGTTCACAGTGACCATTTCGGATTCGAGTCTTTGCCATTTTTCATATTTTAACTGATCACCATTCTTTAGCTCGTCCCGCCACGATCTGTACGCTGAGACTAGATCGGACGCAAAAGGTGCAACACCTAAATTAACCCTGACAGTGCTGTCTCCGTTGATGTCTGAGACCTTAAGAAGATGCGGGCCGCGCTTAGTAAAGTAGAACCTATCTGCGATGGTTCCTTTCACACCGGCCCTACCCAAGTCAGTGCTTACATCATGGAGTAGATTGCATATGCACCTATGCCACTCAAATACACCTCTCCGCTTTCGTGTGCCCAGTAGTTCCTCGGCATGAATGATTCGAACCATCTGGGATAGTGGTAACCGCTTCCTTCAAATTCGAACTTGCGGCAAATATCAGGGATGTTGATTGATAGGTAGAGCGCTGCCCAATAGTTCTGGTCGCCTAGTGCTTTCTCGATTGCGTCAACTAAATCGTTCATAAGTTGATTATACTTCTATATCGTCGAAGGTTAAGCTGATTTCATCTCACTGTTGCAAGTACAGAGAGAATGTGCGAAGACGAAAATAGACCTCAAAAAGAGGTCTACAACTTGTGCTGATTGATTATTCAATCTGTTAGGCTGTCTTTAATACCCCCAAAAGATGGCTGCATTAAAGGCGTCCTACTGGTGGGTGATGAGGGACTCGAACCCCCGACCCTCTCGGTGTAAACGAGATGCTCTAGCCAACTGAGCTAATCACCCAAAAGAACGAATATAACCCGAGTAGTATACCCGAAAAATGCACAACCGGCAATACCCAGTCAGCCCAGTGAGTGAGAGTGTCAGAGAATATTGACAAATTAATAATATAGTGATATAATGCTCGCCATGTACCTCCCCAAGCGATTCCTCAAATTCATCCTGATCACGGTTCTCGCCGTGACCCCGACCTTCTCCAGCTGCGGCCTTATCGGCTCCGCTGATGCGGGGCCGGAGGTGGATGCGACCGTCACGATCGAGATCAACGCACCGCACGACCAGTACGGCTGGGAGACGCCATACGTCGCCCCCAAGCAGTACGTGTTCACTGCGAGCAAGCGCGATTCCGTCGTGCTCCGTATCGTGGCAAATGCCCCAACCGGCAAGTGCTTCGACTACAAGGTCGCCGTCAAGCAGATGGGGCCCGGCACTGCCGAGAAACGCGATGTGCAATACCTCGCGGGAAGTCGTAAGGCTTCGAGCATGTGCGAGTACTACCCGAAGGAAGCCGACTTCATCGTCCGGCTCGCCTCAGGTGAGTACCAGGTGCTCTTCAACGGCAAGGACTACGACGTGGGCATCCGCGTCGTCTAGCCTGGCTAGCCACCACCACTACGTGAGCTCTGTCTTACAGCCTACTCTTCGCGAATAGGTACATACACGCCCCCGAGCAATCGGGGGCGTCATACGTTTTACTAAGCTCTATGCCTGTTCAAGTACTCGCAGCACACACTGTTCCTCGCGAGTCATATACTTGCGAGGGCGCATCTTTTCCATCGCGACCTTGATTTTCTCTAGTCGTGTCGATTCCGTATAGGCATTAAGAACGCGGGGGTCGATGTACGAGCCACGGGCGACTGACGGCGTATTACCGAGGCGATAGGCGACACTTTTTACTACCTCGACGACTTGCTTCTGGCGCTCGGCGTGATGGCGCATACGGTCGGTTGCGAGTAGCTCACTCGTCGCCAGCAATGTGCCGCCCCAAGTGCGGAAATCTTTGGCGCTAAACTCTTCGCCCATGTATGTTTTTACGTATTCATTTACATCCTGGCTGTCGATGTGCTGCAGCTTGCCGTCCTTGTCGATGTAGCGAAAGATCTCATAGCCTGGGAGCTCCTCGAGCTGTTTGACGATGCGAGCGATCTGTCGATCGGTGATTGACTTCACGTGCTGCTTGCCGCTTTTGCCAATGAAGTCAAAAGTCACAGTATTGCCACTGACATCGGTGTGTTTGGCGCGCATCGTGGTGATACCGTAACTTTGGTTTTCCTTAGCATACTTTTCATTACCTACCCGGAAGTACGAATGATCTATGAGGCGAACGATACAGGCTAGGACCTTTTCTTTGACGAGCCGCTTGCGCTGTAGATCCTTTGCGACTTGTTGACGCAGCTTGGGTAATGCGATGGCGAAACGAGAGATGCGGTCAAATTTGAGCTTCTCCTGCTTGGCACGAAACTTGGGGTTATATATCGACTGACTACGACCCGCGGCATCTTGACCGATGACGAGCACCTTGGCATTTGGCGAGCGGGAGATCGTGACCATATCCCAGGCGGGCGGAATGGCGAGTGATTCGATGTAGGTGAGGGTTGTTTTGTCTTTGATTAGGCCACTGGCGTCGATATAGAGAAATTTGCGACCCTTTTTGATGCGAGATATGGGCTGTCTGAGCTTCATTTCATCTAAGTATAACTAGTATCGCGCGAGAAAGTATAGTGGAGGGGATTATGGCGTACGCAGAACCTTTGCCATCGGCTTACCCTTGGCGAGCTCATCGACGAGTTTGTCGAGATAGCGCAGCTCCTGCATGACTGGCTCTTTGATATCTTCAACGCGTACGCCACAGATGACGCCTGTGATGAGTTTACGATTTGGGTTTGGCTTGGGTGCCTTGGTATAGAAGTCTTCGAAGTTTGTATTGTCTTTGAGTATTTTCTGGAGTTGGTGCTTAGTGTAGCCAGTAAGCCAATAAATGATTTCATCGAGTTCTGCTTTAGTACGCCCCTTACCTTCAACTTTGCGCACATAGAGGGGATAGACGCTCGCGAAGCTTACCGAATAGATGCGATGCTTGTTCTCGGTCATTTGTCGAGAAGTGAAATTATTTGATAGCCATGCTCGCGAATCTCGTCTTCTGTCCAAAAGTCGAGCTCTTTGGTCTTGCCAACAAACCCCACGGTTTTATCCATCTTACGACCGGTTGGCTGCTTGGATATGTCATCGATCTCAATCAATCGTAAGGTGTCACCGGAGTTACACTGCCAGTCAGCGAGCCTGAGCTCGTAGGTTTTTTGCCCAGACTGGATCAGATCAAAGTATTTCTTGAGAATCTTTTTCTCGATAATGTTGCTCATAGTAGGATACTAGTCGGTTGTATGGAGTGTGTCTAGCTTCTTGAGGTTAGGACTGCCAGAGGATGCTTTCGATGGGTCCAGACTCCGCCAACTTAGTTATATGCTTGTAGGATTCCCGAAGTATTTCTTCGAGAACGGGGAGCTGAATGTCCTCGAGTCGCTTGATATACAGACAATACCCGGTCGTAGCGTGTTTACCAAGATTCGCGAGCTTGCTCGCGTATCGTTTCGTGCCATCCATGAGGTACACCGTAATCTTGCCTTTACGTGGGTAGAAGGCGAGCGTGTGGGCTTCACCTTTGCGACCACTGGCGTATTCATACTTGTATACGCCGAAGCCGATAGTGCCATATCCGTAGAGGATGGGCTTCTCATTACTGATTCGCTGCATGAGATGCAGGAGCGTGTTCGCATCACTCTGAAGCGATTCGTCTTCTAGTGAATCGATATATTGCTCAACAGTGATGTCATGGCGTTCGTCGGCTTTGCTCATCCTTCGACAGCAACCTCAAAGCCACCATACGCCATCTTCGTCATGTCAGTAGGCATAGCGAAGTCATCCATCTCGGCAAATGTTTCGCCCATCTCTTCCATGACTTTTGCGTTCACTTCATCGCGGTGAGCTTTTGATTTGAAGACGATGAAAGAGAACCAGACATTTTCATCTTTATCGGCTCCTGTCATCTCTTGGTATGCACGTGACTTTTCATCGCCCATTTCTTGCTGTTTGAGGTCATCGCCTCGACACTCGAAGTACTGCAGTGCGCCATGCTTCATCCATGAGTCGCGCCCTAGCTCGGCCATCTTTTGATATTCTGCTTCTTTGCCTTTTGGCACTACGAGTACGAATCCATCGATGTATTTTGACATACGCTTGTTCCCTATATTAAGCTAACTGCTTCCCATTTTATCACCAATATTAAAACCCCACTTTTGTGGGGTTTTAATATTGGTGCGGGTACCGGGACTCAAACCCGGGGCCTCTTCCTTGGCAAGGAAGCGCTCTATCAGCTGAGCTACACCCGCATATATATGGTGGCGTCTGTTGGAATCGAACCAACGACACGAGGCTCTTCAGGCCACTGCTCTACCAACTGAGCTAAGACGCCATGTAAGAAAAGTTGCTGCGAACTGCAATATCGTATCTGATTTTAGGAATAATTTCAATGCTATGAGTGTATGCCAAAGTTCCAGAGCGTAGAGACATCCCCATAGAGTATTATCCCAAGGATGATAATACTTTGCACTACTATCCAGGCAGTTTGATAATACACAATAAGCCTCTCCTTATGTGTAATCCCATAGATAAGCCAGAGGATAGCCAAAACCTGATAGCCAAGCCACGATGAAAGTGATAAGTCGGCCGCACTCTTGGTGGCAAATATCTGAAATACTTGCGGCAAACTCAAGGCTGGTCCGACGAATGCCATGATCGATAATGCTTTGTCGATCCAAGGTTTCTTGGCTGGCTTGCGTTTGAGCTTATGCGTCATCTTGTGTATTACCTAAAACCCAAAGTCCCAGAGAGTGCTCACGTCGCCATACATTACGATGCCGACGATAATCATGGTCTGGACGATAAGCCAGAGTCCTTGATACCAGATGATTGGCTTCTCTTTGTGTGCTATGCCATAGATCAGCCAGAGAACTGTCACAAGCTGATAAATCACCCAGGATGACAGTGATATGTCATTGGCGCTTCGAGTGTGGAATATTTGTATGACTTGCGGGATGCCTGCGGCCGGTTCGACAAACGCGACTACCATGACTGCTTTATCAATCCATGGTTTTTTAGCAGGCTTCCTTTTGAGTTTGTGTGTCATTGTACTTATGCTAAAGCATGCATGCACTGTCGGCAAGGGGAGAAATCAGGTATAATTACCTGGCAAATTGTGCATTCCGGCACCTTGGCGGAGTGGTTACGCAGCGGTCTGCAAAACCGCGTACACCGGTTCAATTCCGGTAGGTGCCTCCATTTTTATTTGATCATCAATGCTATAATAAGTGTAAGTAAAGAAGGGCTCATATGATTCTGTATATCATTCTCGGTGTAGTAGTATTAATCGCCATTTGGCTTTGGTCGACGTATAACGGTCTCGTGACTGCGCATACTCGCGCAGATGAAGCCCTCTCGGACATCACTGTCCAGATGAAGCGTCGTCTCGACTTGATCCCAAATATTGTTGATACGGTTAAGGGTTTTGCTAAGCAAGAGAAGTCAGTACTGACAGAAGTCACCAAGGCACGCACCGCAGCTATGGGCGTACCGGCAGGTGATCTCTCCAAGCAGGCAGAAGCTGACAATATGCTCTCAGGTGCGCTCAAGAGTCTCTTCGCAGTCTCAGAGAGCTACCCAGACCTCAAAAGTAATCAAAACTTCCTCCAGCTTCAGCAGGAGCTTGTCGACACCGAAGATAAGATCCAGGCTTCGCGCCGCTTTTATAACGGCAACGTACGCGACTTCAATATCAAGCTCAAGGTATTCCCAACAAACATGATCGCTACTCAGCTTGGCTTCAAGCCGTATGACTTCTTTGAAGTTGCAGAGAGCGAGAAGGCTGCAGTCGAGAAGCCGGTTGATGTAAATTTCGACGACGACAAGAAATAGATAAAAATACCCAAGTGAAAAGGACCCGGAATCATCCGGGTCCTTTTTGGTAGTGAGCGAGCGGTGCTCAAACGGTTGCACCGAGTTGTGCAATGGCACGTGCCTCATCTTCCATGGCCTGTTCCAGTGCCTGACACAGTCGCTGAACACGCACCATCTCTGACTGGGGGCAGGTGGAGATAAGTGAGCGCATGATCGCAGGGAAGAACTCCAGTGTTTCGGCGAGCTTACGCTGGCGCTTCTCGGGCGGGAGTCCCTCGCTGGTGAGGATGTTGTGCAGACGGTCGGTGACCTTGATTGCCTTCACCATCCATCCAGCGATATGCGTCACATACAAGAAGTAAATGCGGTTTCGCGCTTCCTTTTCGAGGAGGTCGGGCCTGATTTCGTGCGTGATGCCGAAACCCATGGCGCCGAGTTCGTTCATAAACGTTCGGTTATGAGTGCGGGCGTACTCCAGCTTGGCCTGATCGGCAAAGCCGTTCTTCGACAACTCACGAACCATCACCGCGATGGTGCTGCCGAAGTTCAGGCTGAGACGCTCGTAGTCCATGATGAAGCTGTCTTCCATCATGTCGTGCAGGAGCGCTGCAACGGCGATCTCCCAGTCGTCAAAATCGAAGTGGCAGACGAGAAGCCAGGCGACGGTCTTCGGATGGTCGAAGTAGCGGGTGCCGTCTTCACGCTCGATCTTGGCATGAGCGAACTTCGAAAAGGCATAGGCCCCTTCGAGATCACGTTGCTGCCATGGGCCGAGCTTCAGAAGCATTGCCTCCATGAAGGCGACACGGCCGAGGGTGATGTAGCCCTTGTCATTGAGGGTGGGGATGGGGAGCATGGGGTTCCCTTCGTTGGTAGGTGCTTATATACAATTAATACACAAAATATTAAATATGTCAATATAATACGCCCCCACGGTTGTGAGGGCGAGGTGCTCAGAAGAGCACGGTCTGCCCGACTGCCTGTCGGTGCCTTCTGGTGCTGTGACGGCGAATTGCGGCCCCGATGTCTTCGAGGACTCGATCATGGCGTTCTGGGTCGACAGCTCCGGGCGAACAGAGTCGAGGAGTTTCATCGGTGACAACAGGCCTCGGGTCATCGATCAATTCATCGGTGAGCGCGTCGTAGAAGACGTAGCTGACGGATGGGTTGATGGGGTTGCCATCCTGGTCGACACGGTGAGCCGGCATGGCTTTGAGCAGATCTTCGAGACTCCTGTACGAGTTGAAGAACTCGGTTTCGACAGCGCCATTGAGCTGGCGCGTGATACGTTCGACGCGAATGTACACGGGGGTGCCTTTCATTCTTGGGTAGGTGCAATAACGTTAGTATAAGGACTTTGCGAGTAAGAAAAAAGCCCCATCACATGATGGGGCGATGCGCTTACGCGAGGGTTGCTGCGCGAAGTGCCTCGAGGTAGGCCGCTTGCTCGGGTATCGAGGGGAGTTCCCCGTCTTCTCCCCAGTCACGAATGGATTCGGTAATTTTGTCGATACAGTACAGCCTGTAGGCCTTATGGTCGGCCCGTTGAGCGGTTTCGATTAGCAGCGAGAACTCGTGCGGGCTTAAGGAGCGTGAGACGCAAGCACGAAGATCTTTGTTGAGTCGCCAGTAGTAGGCGTACTTGGTCGTCGTGGCGTAGCGTCGCTTGTCGAGCATGAGCGGAATTGTCATGATGATTCCGAATGCTGTCGGGATTACGAACAGCGCAACGGCGAATATGACCAGGATTGGTATGATACTGGGAGAACCTGGCCCGAAATCATAGGCGTCCATCATGAACACCCACACCAACATTGATAGCGTTGATACAACACAGCCCAGGAGTCTGGCATTCTGCGTATAGCGTTTCTTCCACTCCCAGACCGTAAGTTTATGCAGTCTGGATTGTTTGTAAAACCACAAATTTCCTTCGTAGTCAGCGAGTGTATCGCTGATCAATTCAGGGCTGCCCTTCATGAAGACCTCCGCTTGACTAGGTGCAAAGAACTATTGCATATAAACATAAAATGACACTAATTGCAATTATTAATAGATGCGATCAATGTATAGGTACAGGTAAAATTCAGCAAAAATTAGGTATAATAGTACATACAATGTATACCCAAATTGGTCGCAATAAACGCAACTCAGTCTTGCTGATCATGACTTTTTTGATTATCACCACGCTCATCGGGTGGGTGTTTGCACGTGCTTTTGATTCGCCGTTTATTCTTTACGTGGCTGCAGGAATATCAATATTCTATAGCTGGATTAGCTATTATAATTCCGACAAGATGGTACTGGCGGTTTCTGGCGCAAAGGAAGTGAATAAGCAAACAGCTCCTGAGCTGTATCGAACAGTCGAGAACCTTGCAATTACTGCAGGCTTGCCGATGCCGCGCGTGTTCGTTATCGACGATAGCGCACCAAACGCATTTGCTACTGGGCGTGATCCGCAGCATGCCGTGATCTGCGTAACTACCGGGATAATGAGTAAGCTTGATAAAGCTGAGCTTGAAGGTGTGATTGCTCATGAGTTGTCGCATATAGGCAACTACGACATTCGCATCATGAGCCTTGTGGCGGTCATGGTGTCGGTAATTGCGCTGTTGTCTGACTTTTTCTGGCACTTCGGCTCTATCTTCGGCGGCGGCGATGACGACAATAATAGTTCCGGATCGCAAGCTCAGCTGATTTTTTTCGTGGTGGCTATTATCTTGGCGATCGTAGCGCCAATCATAGGTACGCTGATACAGCTAGCAGTAAGTCGTAAGCGGGAGTATCTAGCAGATGCCTCGGGTGCATTGCTGACGCGCTATCCAGAAGGTCTTGCGCGTGCCCTCAAGAAGATCGAGGGTGATACCGAACCACTCGAGGCTGCCAATAAGGCGACCGCAAACATGTATATCATCAATCCTCTGCGCGAAGGCAAGTCGGGGCATGGCGGCAAAAGTTTCATGGCAAACTTATTCTCAACCCACCCACCCACTGCCGAACGAGTTAAAAGACTTGATGAAATGGAGACACATGCATGAGCAAGCAGAAGAATAAGAGTAGTAATACGTCGGTTGTGCAAAATAAATCTGCAAGTAATGAGAACTCATCCAGGCAGTCGCCGCTACGGCATTTACTTTGGCGGGCGATTCGCGAATATCCTCGGAGCTGGCGCCCAATGACAGTTGCGTTATTTTTGCCACTCACATTGATCGGTCTGTTTCGCGTGATGACCGATGACTATACTGGTAACCAATATGCGTTATTGATAATCCTGGTATCGATATTTGCGAGTTTTGTAGTGGCCCGTGTGGCTGTGATCGGCTGGGATATGCAGAAGTTGCGCCCACTTGAGCTCTACAACAGCATCATGTCTCGGCTCTTGTCGATCGTTGGATTGTGGATTATTGCAATGTTCTTTGCGGTACCGATGATTGCAGGACTGTTTTTGACTGGCTTGTCATTGGTCGCCGATGTGTCGAAGCTGGTGTTGATTTTGTCGTTGCCGTTATTGTTCGGTGGTGCGCTCTTGTTGTCACGGGTGGCGCTTGCGATGTACGCCTTGGCGGATGATATGGACATTACGGTAGCACAGGCCTTCCAGATATCAAGCCGTATCACCAAGCGATTTTATTGGGCGTATTTGTGGCGCTTTTTTGGCATCGGTGCTCTGATAATTCTTGGCTCTATTGTGCTCTTTATGATCGGCGCGCTGATTAGCGGATATATACAGGACGCGCAGGTCCAGTTGTTCCTGGATTTGTTTGGTGGTTGGCTATTCACGCCATTCTTCATCTTCTTATTTGCTCGTCTTTATCAGGGCCTTGTCGAAGCATATGAATAAGCCCGATCCAGCGAAGCGGGTACTTCAGCTTCGCGAACAGCTAGAGCGCTATCAGCATAGTTATTATGTACTCGATAACCCAGAGGTGGATGATGCCGTTTATGACTCGCTCAATCATGAGTTGGTTGATCTTGAGGAAGCACATCCCGAACTCATTACTCCTGATTCTCCAACCCAGCGCGTTGGCGGTAGGGCTGATGGTGCGTTTGCAAAAGTTCCGCATGGTAGGCGCATGTTGTCGCTGACCGATGTATTTTCGATCGAGGAAGTAGAGAAGTGGGAAAAACGCACCGAGAAGCTGCTTGGCAAGCGGACTCATGAGTACTACGGGGAGCTTAAGATGGACGGGCTGGCGATCCGCTTGGTCTATCGTGATGGTGTATTTGTGCAGGCTGTTACGCGCGGCGATGGCAGTGTAGGTGAAGATGTGACACATACTGTGCGCACGATTCGTACTGTACCGTTGCGATTGTCTCGAGACAATGGCTTGCCCGGGGAGATCTATGACGGAGAGTTTGAAGTACGTGGAGAGGTGATTTTGCCGATCAAAGAGTTCGAGCGCATTAATGCCGAGCGTGCAAAATCTGGTGAGGCACTGTTTGCGAATCCTCGTAATGCAGGGGCGGGCACTGTCAGACAGCTTGATCCACAGGTTACTGCGTCGCGGAACTTAGAATTTATTGGGTATGGCATAGAGATGGATATACCAGGGCTCGATACACATGCGGTAGAACATGATTGGATGCGACGTCTTGGTTTTAAGATTGCGCCAGAAGATCGAGTGCTCAAAAGTATGGATGATATTCAGGATTTTATTGACCGCGCTGCGAAGCTGCGCGACACGTTGCCATTCGGCATTGATGGCTTGGTGATTGCCGTGAATGATAATGCTACATTTGCTGAGTTAGGCGTGGTCGGAAAGGCGCCGCGCGGGGCCGTGGCATATAAGTTTCCAGCCGAGCAGGCTACGACAATACTCGAGGATATCCGTGTCTCGATCGGTCGCACCGGTGCGGTGACACCATATGCGGTGTTGAAGCCGGTACGGGTTGCAGGAACTACCGTGCAGCGGGCAACCTTACATAATGAGGATGAAATCGATCGCAAGGATCTACGCATTGGTGACACGGTCATCATTCAGAAAGCCGGAGACATTATCCCCGAAGTTGTGAAGCCACTTGTTGAGTTGCGCACGGGGAGTGAAAAGAAGTTCGAAATGCCGACTGAAATTGATGGCGTGAAAGTCGTGCGATCTGAGGGTGAGGCGGTGGCACGCCTGGCTGATCTGAGCGTAGGTCAAGTGCGTTGGCAGCAGCTCATTCATTTCGTCGGCAAAAGCGGGCTCGATATCGATGGTCTAGGCGAGAAGATAGTCATGCAGTTTATGGAGGTGGGTCTTGTGAAAGAACCAGCAGACTTCTTTACGATCACAAAAGAAGACCTACTCGGACTCGACCGTTTTGCCGAAGTAAGTGCACAGAATCTCATTGATGCCATACATACCGCCCGCAAAGTTACACTCGGAAGGTTTCTGTTTGCGCTCGGCATTCGTCATGTCGGGAGTAAGACAGCGCAAGACGTAGCGCGTCATTTTCATTCACTCAAGAAGCTGCGTGAAGCGAAGCGAGAAGATTTCGCTGAAATCCCAGGCATCGGTGATGTGGTGACAGAATCACTAGCTACTTGGCTTGTAAGCGCACATGACCAAGCGGCAGTGGACGCAATACTTGAAGCTGGCGTTACGGTAGAGGACGAGCAGGCCGCTGCATCAGGGAAGCTTACCGGCACAACTTGGGTGCTTACCGGCACGCTCGAATCACTCACTCGTGAGGAGGCAGGAGCGAAGATCGAGGCGCAGGGTGGGAAGGTGACCGGTAGTGTGTCAAAAAATACAAGCTATGTCGTAGTAGGAGCTGATCCAGGAAGTAAGTACGATAAAGCGGTATCCTTGGGAGTGAAGACACTCACCGAGCAATCGTTTCTAGAGCTTATTGCATAATAAAACTCCCAATGACATTCTTGGGGTCGATTAAGGTTGCAATCGGTATTGAGAAAGGCGTAGCATAAGGGTAATGAAAGCAGATAGCGAGCAATATAACCCAATTCTCGAGGATGAGCTGGGCTTAGGTAATAAAACCAGCGCAGAACAGTCACAAAAGACTAAGATCGAGCGCGAAGCCGCAAAGCTTGATATGCCACCACCCACCAAATCTGGTAATTCCGTCGATGGGCGAAAAAAATGGAAAAATCCTCGCATCATTGCACTTATGGTAGTAAGCGGTGTCGCACTGATTCTAGCGGGGCTCGGAGGATTGAGTTGGCGTAATCAATCACTACAATCAGCCTTCATGACCGACCAGTGGCGTGGTGTAACCCAGCAAGCTGAGCTCGTGTCTCGCACAGTCGACAAGGCTAGCTACGACAATATGGGGGATACGACAAAAGAGTTGATCGCATTCTCGAATAAATTAGATGATATCGTCGCGCAAGCACGTAAGCAGCCTACCGCATTAGTATTTACGAATAAATTAAGCTTATATCAAGACCTCTTATTGTCGCTCAAGAGTTATGCTGATCAGGCAAAGCAGGATGCCGATAATTTAAACGACGTGTCGACTAACGATCTTGATGCGCTCCGTGCGACCTCATCGAATGTCTCTGAAAAAGTAAAGTCCCAAAAAGATAAACTTGGCCTCGAATCAAGTTTGCCGGATGACTTTTATCGGATAAGCCAACGACTTGAGACTATCATTACGGCACATGATAATGCTGAACTCGAGAAGCAAGCTGCAGTAGATGCGACAAAGTCAAAGGAAGAGCAGGCTAAGCAGAATCAAGCTAATGCTGAAGAAGCCGTATCGCGCTGGACGGAAGCCTACAGGAAGGGCGATGTAAATGAAATGAAGCGTTGGATGACAGCAGCATATGCGAAGGAGTTTGACTTCTCTGAGGTTACTTCGAGTTATCGGGCAACAAATTATCCTGTGTCTTACCGGCGTGTGTCTACTGAGCTGAAGAGCGATCAATATGAAGTTGTTGAAGCAATCACTTTTGTTACGAAGTCGGATTACTCACCAGACACAAATTATACACAGACCTTTGTGTTTCTTGTTAGCCAAGACCAAAGTAGTCTGCGCTGGCTGGTGAATTCTCGCCGTTATAGTTACTAGGTATCGCCCGCGGGGCTGTCATCTCATCTAGCTAGTTGCTATACTTATATCTGATGAGCAAGCTATCAAACGACGATGTTGCGCGCATTGCCCAACTCGCATACATAACACTCAAAAAAGAAGATGAAGCCGCGGTTACGCAGAAGCTGCAGGCTATCCTTGGATTTGTTGACGAGTTGCAGTCGGTTGACATGTCAGGCGTAGAGCCTACCAGCCAAGTGACAGGCTTGGTCGATGTGCTTCGTGAAGACGTAGTTGAGCGCTGCGAGATTTCGCGTGAGGAATTGCTGGCTCGAGCACCCATGCATGAAGATGGGCATATTAAAGTAAAGCGAGTCATTAAATGACCTATCGCGATATCGCATCTGCCATAATGGCTCTTGAGTCGGGCAAGGTGACGGCCGAAGCGCTCACTCAAGAGCATCTCGATCGACTCGATACAGCCGAAGGGCGTATTCACGCCGTAATTACTCCGCTGCACGAACAAGCACTTGAGGCGGCACGCGATATTGATCGTCGGCGACAGGCTGGTGAGAGTGTTGGAGTCTTGGCTGGAATACCGTTTACAGCCAAGGACATGTTCTTGATCCGCGATGTGCGTACGACAGCAGCAAGCAAAATATTGCAGGACTTTAGCGCTCCGTATACCGGCACAGCAATTGCAAAGCTGCTCGCAGAAGACGCTATTTGTATCGCGAAGGTAAATCAAGATGAGTTTGCACAAGGCAGCTCGACCGAATTCTCAGCCTTTGGCCCCACGTGTAATCCGCGTGATGCTGAGCGAGTACCGGGCGGTACGTCGGGTGGGTCGGCAGCTGCCCTCGCTGCGGGTGTCGGGCTATTTTCGATCGGCACAGATACGGGCGGCAGTATTCGTCAGCCGGCTGCGTATTGTGGGGTGGTAGGTATGAAGCCAACGTACGGCCTTGTTAGTCGATATGGTGTAGTTGCGGTCGTGAGTTCGTTTGATACGATTGGCCCACTCACTCGGACAGTTGAGGATGCGCGGCTTATTCTCTCTATCATGGCTGGGCGCGATTCGCGAGATGCTACTACGATCGAGATAGCAGATGACCATTTTGAGTTCGATTCTAAAAACACGTTGCGCATTGCGGTACTGCAAGAATATATGCAGGGTTTGAGTGAAGAGATGAATAGCATATATGATCGAGTGTTGACCCAGCTACGCGAGGACGGGCACACAATAGAGACCGTGAGTCTTGAGCATCTCAAGCTGGCCCTACCGGCGTATTATATTTTAAACCCAGCTGAGATCTCATCTAATCTCGAGCGATATGATGGTATACGTTATGGTTCATCGAATGCTTCGGCAGAAGATCTTATGTCGACATATACACATACGCGCGGCGAGTTCCTCGGCCCTGAGGTATCGCGGCGTATTTTGACTGGTACATACGTGCTCTCTGCTGGCTATTATGATGCGTATTACAAGAAGGCAATGCAAGCTCGCACATTGATTTGCAAAGACTTTGACCGAGCATTCGAGCAATATGACATCATCATTGGCCCAACTACGCCGTCGCCAGCATTTAAGCTGGGAGAACACACAAGCGATCCCGTAGCAATGTATCTTGAGGATATTATGACGGTGGCAGCAAACTTGGCTGGTATACCAGCATTGTCATTACCGCTTGAGGGCCCCGATGGCTTGCCAGTCGGCTTGCAAGTCATGGCCAAGCAGCGCAACGAAGCTGCGCTTTTTGCTGTGGCTGGCCGGTTTGAAAAAACTATCAATACTAAGCTCAAGGAGGTGAAACTGTGACCTTTTTCTCAATGGTCATGGCCTTTGTTGTTATAGGCAGTCTCATGATAGTTTTGCGCACCCAGAAAGAGGGTACGGGTGTGAGCCGCAAAACAGAGTCCGACTATGAGCCGACCGATATGAGTGATAAGCGCAAAGTGCTTGACCCAGAGTTTGTGCGCACTCATTGGGCTGAGATACAGGCCATGATGAAGGTTGGTGGGGCAGGTATGAAAAATGCACTCATCGAAGCTGATAAGTTACTTGATTACGTTATGATTGCGCGTGGCTTTGCGGGCGAAGATATGGGTGGTCGATTAAAACTGAATGGCAATAAATTCTCGGATCTCAATGCGATCTGGTCGGCTCACAAGCTGCGCAACCGCTACGCTCACGAGGTACATATTGATATCGTGCCGCGTGAAGTCGAGCAGGCAGTGACAAGCCTCGGGCAGGGCATTCGAGACCTTGGAGTGCCAGTATGAGTAAATATATTCCAACAATCGGCATAGAGATTCACGTACAGCTAGCAACAAAATCAAAGATGTTTTGCGCCTGCGATAACGATTCTGTGCGAGCAGAACCGAATACAAACGTCTGCCCGGTATGCTTAGGTTATCCAGGTACTCTCCCGGTGCCAAACAAACGGGCGATCGAGCTCGCTATTCGCCTTGGCCATGGCTTAAACGCGACCGTACGCGAACACACGAAGTTTGATCGCAAGAACTATTATTATCCCGACAGCCCGAAAGGATATCAGATTACTCAGTTTGATCAGCCGATTATTGAAGACGGATGGATTGAGATACTTATCGATGGCGATTTCAGGAGAATTGGTATCGAGCGCGCGCATATCGAAGAGGATGCTGGCAAGCTGAGCCATCCTGCGGGCAAAGATTATTCATTAGTTGACCTCAATCGTGCCGGCACGCCGCTATTGGAGATCGTCTCGCGACCAGACATGCATACCCCTCAAGAAGCCCGACGTTATTTGCAGGAAATATACGCTATAGCCACGACACTTGGTGTGACACACGGTGATATGCAGCATGGCAACATGAAGTTTGACTTGAATGTGTCTATTTCTGAGGACTCATCTAAGCTAGGTACACGTACTGAACTCAAGAATCTCAACTCGTTCCGCAATGCAGAGCGAGCATTGACGTACGAAATTGCGCGTCAGATTGAGGTGCTTGAATCAGGTGACACAATTACTCAGGAGACACGCGGTTGGGATGATGCAAAAAGCCAGACGTTCTCGCAGCGTAGTAAAGAAGAAGCTCATGATTATCGATATTTTCCAGAGCCTGATATCCCGCCACTCGTAGTAACTGAGCAGATGCGAGCGGCTCAGCGTGAGCATATAAGTACACTGCCGATCGACTTACGACGAGAGCTGGTTGAGCTTGGGCTGA
>CAZTHB010000015.1:0-2476 GCA_964613485.1 uncultured Candidatus Saccharibacteria bacterium | reverse complement strand
AAGGCGCTCGGATTTTTCGTAGGTAAGATAATGCAAGAAACCAAGGGGCAAGCCAACCCGCAGACGGTAAATACGCTGTTGCGTACTATGCTCGAAACAGCATAAGCGTTAAGATAAGTATATGACACCGACGGTAACTAGTAATCAGCTAGTACAGATGCTGGATATCAAGAATTATACGACCCCAATCGTCGATATGTTTGCACGTGTGGTTGTGGAACTGCCAGCAGCCATCATTTTTTTTCTGATAGGCGTAATCGCTATACGCTTGCTTTCGAAGTTGCTTATACGTGGGCTGGGTCTCACAAAATTACCAAAAGGGCTCATCAAAGTATCCGTTCGTTTGCTCGATACGGCGCTATGGATACTCCTGTCAATTGCAATATTCCAGATGATCGGCCTTACAAACGTAGCTTTTGCTGTTTCTGGTGCATTCGCTGTCTTAGCACTTGGCTTCTCGCAGGGCATTTCGCAAACGGTAAGCGATACGGTATCAGGGCTGAATCTCGCTCGTGATCGTCATTTCCGGATTGGAGATAAGGTTATTGCTGGCGATCAGAAAACCCAGGGGATTATCGTCGATATGGATATGCGTAAGAGCCGTATTAAGGACGACAAGGGACAAATTCACGTCATTCCCAATGGCCTGATCGATAAGAACGAGTTTGTTCTCGTTGAGCGCGCCAACCCGCAATCCCCAGTAGTTACTCCTGTACGCAAAGTTATACGTCGAGCTGCTATTCGCACAAAAGCGAGTAGTGGTACAATATCGGGTAGAAAAGGATAAGGGGAAAATATGGATATTACATTATTTGTACTGATACTGGTTCTGTCGCTCGCAGTATTGATTCTGCTGACGATTATGATTGTGCTCGGCGTTGGGATCAATAAGTTGATCAAGACTATACAAAACATTGCTGAGATCGCTCAAGATGGAACGAAGACAGCGGCCGATATTGTGCATGAAGTGAAAGAAAAAATCATTAATCCGATGACTATGAGCGCTATCTTTGCACAGGTGATGCGCGGGGCAAAGTCACGAAGAAAGGGTAGGAAGTAATGGCGCGTAAAAAAGGATTTATTAAGGGCTTGGGGCTTGGAGCATTGGTCGCCGGAGTTGGTGCATTATTATTCGCTCCGAAGAGCGGCAAGGACACTCGTGAAGATTTGCAAGCAAACTTTGATGATGTGAAGCAGCGACTTACGACTGGGCTCGATGAAATAAAAGAAGCGAGCGTACGCGTCAAGCAAGATTCGGTCAAGGAAACTAAGGACCTGATGAAGCGCGCCGAAAAGCTCAAGCAGCAGCTTAATGAGACGGCCTTGAAACTAACAAGTGTGAAAGACGATGCACGCGAAGAGGTGCGTGGACAGGCCTCTGACTTAGTTACTGAAGGACGCGCCTTGTTAGAGGAGCTAGAGGTGTTAGGCAAGAAGATTGGTGCTAGTGCGAAGCGCGAAGTTAGCCAAGCCTCGAAGAAGGTTGCCGACACGGTTAAGCAGGGGACAGAAGAAGCCGAAGTGATTGCAAAGAAAGCTCAGACAGTTGCAAAAACAACTGCACGTAAGGCAACGACTACCGCCAAAAGAACTGCAACGAAGACTCAGAAGACCGTGAAGCGGGCAGTCTCGAAGACCGCCACGACAGTAGCTAAGCCAGCAGCTAAGCGCCCAGCAGCCCGTGGCAAAAAGTAAGCCCCAACAGTACCAAAAAGACGATATCGATCAAGCTGCTAGGGTGGCCCAGATATTTAGTGCTAGCGAGTTGATTGAGCTCATAAATAATCGATGGCGATTCGCATGGATCAACTTTCGAGCTGGCTTTTATCGCGGCGTAGGTACTACGCTTGGTGTAGCTGTAGTCGTGGTATTGGTTAGTTGGCTGGTGATTATTCTCGGCGGTGTCCCGTATATCGGCGATTTTGTGAAGAACATCAATAGTAGCGTCCCCACCTCTTCTACTCAGTCGAAATAAAAAAGCTCACACCCCCGAAGGGGTATGAGTCTTAGAGGTACGCAATTCCGAGCCATCCAGCGACACCGGCGAGGACGAGGGCCTCGAAAATGAGTACCCAACCTATGCCGGTTGGGGTTGGGACTGGTTGCGATAGAGTACGGAAGAGTCGCTCGATCATGGGGTCTCCTTAACTGCTAGTCGTAAGTGATAACTTTCGATTCGAGTAGTTGCCTGCCCCCGAATGGCCCGAGCTTCCACAGACTGTAGACGAAACAGCCATGCAAAAGCTCGGCATCCCTCGGAACATGGGCAGGAATCTGCTCAGGTGATCTCACGAGTTGATCAGCATAGGATCGACTAAATTTGAAGTATCCGCAGTGCGTTGGTGATGTGTCTGTACTGACTGGACAGCGTACGCGCGTGATCTGGTAGCGGGGCATTATGGAGCGCCATCTACCGAGTGGCAACGCTCGGTTTCTGGGTCAATTACGGTGTGTGGCTGTGTGCCACCACTGAGTC
>CAZTHB010000014.1:0-20088 GCA_964613485.1 uncultured Candidatus Saccharibacteria bacterium | reverse complement strand
CGCGATCTAGTGGGTGATACGGTAGCCAGGCGCTTCATATGGGTGCTGTGGTCGCTTGTGGCGCTTGTTGTATGGGGTATCGGTGCGGTTGTGTTTGCAGTAGGTGACTATGAGCGCATGACCTCCTTGTTTTATTGGGCGAATCCACTCGCGACGTATTTTATCGTTGCGATTCTCGCTAGCTTACAGTTGTACGAAGAATTTGCGCATACGAAGCGATTCCAGAATTTCTGGTTAATGACAGCAGGCTTAATCGCCGGTGGTCTCATACTTACTTACTCACGTGCAGCGTGGATAATCGCGCTCGCAGTTCTAGGGCTTTTCTTCTATAGTAAGCCAGATAAAAAAGCTTGGCTGATGACACTCGGGCGGGTGCTGACGATCGCTGCAGTCACCAGTGCAGTGTTGGTGATCGTGCGGGTGACATTCTTTCGGGCGCCAACGCTCAATGTAAGCCAGCGGGTAGCCGAATCGGCCTCATCAACCAGTGTGACCGATCGATTTGCATACTGGCGCGAGTCGACGGCCATGTTTTCAGCTCGTCCATTCACCGGTTGGGGCATAGGAACATTCAAGGAAATCCATCCGATGTACCAGGAGGGTCCAACAACCGCTGGAGACAATCCGCACTCAACGATCTTTCAATCCTTTGCTGAGCTTGGGGTTGTGGGCGCTGGGTTGTTCTTAGTCTTCATCGGTGCGCTGAGTAGATATGCGTATCATATTTTGCGCGATCATGAGGTCGAGACTTGGCGCAAGACAGCGATGCTTGCAGTGATAGGGATTGGCCTGCATAGCTTGGTCGATCTAGTGTCAAACTATCCGGTGCTCATTCTTACATTTGCATTATTCTTAGCTATGGCGCTGCCGATAACCGAGCATGTGCACCAGATGCGACTTAAGTCGTGGCGGCTGGGTATTCCGTTGCTTGGCTTTGGGTTGCTGTTATCGCTAGCTACCATTTATTCTTACTATCATTATCTTGCTTCAGTTGACGCCGAATATGCAGCGGTGGTTTCGGGCCTTGACCCAGCTGATGCAGCGGCACGCTATGCATCTATCTCGCGCCTCCCAGTCTATGACCCGAACTATTTGGCAGATGCGGCACTTCTGCAGGTGAGTCGTTATGTAGCAGAGGATTCAGCACCTGTTACATTACTTGAAGACGGTGAGCGTTATGCACGACTGGGCTTGGCGACCGAACCCTATGATGAGAAGCATCACTTCGCGCTCGCCCAAGTACTCGAGAACCAGGGTAAGACCACTGAAGCCCTGAAGGAATATCAGCGCACTATCGAGATTGATCCCTATAACTATCCACCGTATCAAGTTGCGTATGCGAAATTGCTGCGCCGGGAGGGTTTCGTGGATGATGCTATTCAGATTTTGATCCCTATCGAGCGCCTGTATACAGACGCAGTGATAGCGAATCGTTCGCCCTTTGGCCTCAAGCCGCAGGTCGCCGCCGCTCAGGTGCTATTGACTGACTTATACATTCAGCGCGGTCTGTATGTAAATGCTGAGAATTCATTCAAGCGCGTGCAAGAGCTCGTGCCCGCAAACGACCCGGTTGTTGAGCTTATCCGCTCCAAGCTCGAGGCTGCCAAGAAATAACTTGGCTCGCACCTGCTGACGCCTTACTGGTACAATAGATAGACATGAGTATCTCGGCCCAACTTTTAGATTTTGCTATCTCTACGATTAACTCGATCGGCTACGTGGGAATAGGGATTATTTTGTTGATTGTGAATGTCGGTATACCTATCCCTTCGGAGGCTGTCCTGATTCTAGCTGGTGCGGCGGCTCGTACCGGTACGTTACAGTTATGGTTAGTCATTACGCTTGGTATCGTCATGCAGACCATTGGATGTGCCGTTGCTTTTGGTATAGGGCAATATGGTGGCGCACCGTTCATTAAGCGTTATGGAAAGTATCTTTTGGTTTCAGAAGAAGATTATAAGAAAACTCAAAAATGGTTTGCGAAGAATGGTTCGCGAGCTATTTTTATATCCTTGCTAACGCCCGTCGTGCGAGCTTTTATTGGTATCGTTGCGGGTACAAATCGCGTTGAGTTCAAGAAATTTATCCTCCAGTGTCTGCTCGGGTCAGCCATTTGGACTGCTTTGTGGGTGAGTGTCGGATGGCTGCTCGGAGATACATGGCGCGCATATTATGACTATATGCACTATGTCGACTATGCAGTGATAGCAGTATTAGTGGTTCTCGTTGCGCGGTTTGTCTGGAAGAAAACCCAAGTAGCACGTCAAGGTAAGCGATCTTAGGCATGTCACACGACTTAATCGCCACAGGCTCAAATGGCTTGAAGCTTATTGCTCGCCGCATGACAGATGCGGATAGCGTGACTGCGCACGTATTCGTTGGTGCGGGCGCTCGCCATGAAGATTTCGAGCATGAGTATGGTGTCTCACATTTTCTAGAGCACCTGCTTTTTCGCGGTAGCGAGCGCTATCCTTTGCCAAAGCACATCTATGCTGCGATCGATGGGGTAGGCGGCTATCATAATGCCTATACCACGCACGAGCTGACAACATTTTTTATTAAGGTTCCGAAGGATTCGTTAACGACAGCACTTGATGTGTTGGCTGACCTTGTGCAGCGCCCGTTATTTGACCCGCGTGAGATCGATCGTGAGCGCGGGGTGATTCTCGAGGAAATGAACGTGTATCGTGATGACCCATCACAGCATGTATTCGATTATGTAGGTGGGCTCTTATGGCCTCAAAATGGCCTGCGCTCAGATATCTTGGGCAGTGAAGATATCATTCGCTCTATACCGCCCGAGCTGATTCGCAATTATCACGCCGGCACGTACACGCCAGATAACGTTGTTGTGTCGGTGGCGGGAAATGTGAAGACAGACATCTTACACAGTTTGGTTGAGGATAAGTTTGGTGCTTGGCAAGGCATGCAGAATCATCCGCGGGATCGTAGTGGCTCGATAGTTGCGCCGCAGCGGATGCATATCTTCCAGCGCGAAACGAATCAAGCACATCTAGTGATGGCTGCGCGTGGAGTCCCACTGAGGCATCCCGATGAAGCGGCACTTAAGGTACTGACAGCGATACTGGGTCGTGGCGCCTCATCACGTCTCTACGCGAGCATTCGAGAAGAGCGAGGCCTGGCTTATGTGGTGGATATGCGTTCGGTTGGCTATACCGACACGGGCGAGTGGACCGTTTATGCTGGCGTTCGATCAGATAGCTTGGAGGAAGTTATTGCGGCTGTGATGCAGGAGCTGCGTACGATTCGAGAGCAGGTAGTGGGGGCGGAGGAGCTGACGCGTATCAAGCAGCTTTTGCGCGGACGCGTGATCATGGGGCAGGAGACGAATGCAGCAGTAGCTGATCGGCTGGGGTCTGAGTTATTATTGACGGGATCGGTGCGAACAATGCAGGAAATGATCGATGCGATTATGCGCGTGACGGCAGAAGATATTCAGCGAGTCGCTCAGCTCTATCTAGACCCATCGGCCATTCGTCTGTCGATTATCGCCGCCGTAGACGATGCTTCACAGCGCCGGATAGAACAAATTATGAATGAAGTATAAGGAGAGAATATGAGCCAACATAAAGAATTAATGCAACGCGTACTCATATTGCTAAAGCCAGATACGCTCCAGCGTGGTCTCGTGGGTGATATTATTATGCGTTTTGAGCGAGCTGGGCTGAAGATCATCGGCATGAAGATGCTCGCACCTGATCGAGATCATTGGCATCATCATTATGAGAAGATCGGCACTATGATCACGAGACATGGGGAAGAGATTTTTGAGATGACCCTAGACTTTATGCAGCATGGACCTGTAGTGGCACTGGTTTTAGAGGGGATTGAGGGGGTTGAAGTTGCGCGTAAGCTCGTTGGCACGACTGAGCCAAAGTCGGCCTTGCCTGGTACAATCCGAGGCGATTACGCGCATTTGAGTTATGCACATGGTGACGCACAGAAGCTTGGTTTGCCAAATCTCGTGCATTGCTCGGGTGAGCCATCAGAGGCAGAGCTTGAGATAGCGCTGTGGTTTACGCCAGATGAATTGCACGATTATATGACTGTGCACGAGGCATTTACTCAGCCGCGAGGTAGGGAAGATAATTAGTTAATAAAAGTGGCGTCCCAGTTGAGTGATATTTGGAACTTCCTACGAAGTTTTGCTGGGCAAATATTGAGTTTGTAGTTTCGTCCTCTAGGACTCATCAGACTAGCTTCAATCTAGTGACTACACCGGGTTGCGTACCGGCTGTAGCGATAACTTATGCCATCGTTACTTACGTGTTTATTTTAGCCCCGCTGACCGAAGGGCATTCTCAAAGGTGCCGAAAAAGCGGAGGTAGGTGCCTTTAGAGGCACCTTTGGTCTCTCGGCTCCTTCTTACGATGTCGCCACCCGTAGGCGTACGACCAAGCTCTTTTGCAATTTGCCGTAACTCTTTCAGGAGTTGGTCGGGAGTATAAGGCGCTCTATTTACTGTCAACCCAGCAGATTGAAGTGCGGCATTGAGAGAGCCGAACATACGGATATATGTTCCCTTACTCGCACCTCTACCGGCTCGGGAATTTGCTACAACCTCAGCCGACGATGGAGTGTGCCCCAGTTGGTCTGCTAGAGATTTCAGCTCCAGTGCAAGTTGACCCATTCGCGAGGTACCCACACCGGCAATTTCAATAGCAATTTCAAAGCTGCCGAAAGTTCTTGCGAAGGTACTTGATCTCGTACATTTGCCCTGTCTGTTGGCCTTATCAACATCGGCCTTAGTTGGGGTCCGTCCGAGCTCTATCGCTAGCGACTGGAGTTGCTTGATTAGCGCTTCCTTGCTGTACGCGCGCACTCTTCCGATACCAAGCCCGGCTGCTACTAATGCGGCATTGAACGTGCCGAAGTGATTGTAGAAGACTGTGGCGCTTGGCCCACGGCCGAGGCGGCTTCTCTCCCGTATATCGGCATCAAAAGGAACGCGACCCAGTTCCTCCTCAAGCTTTTTCAAGTAATCGATCAGCATCTCTTTGGTGTAGTTTGTGCGAATGGCTGCAAGTACGTCAAGGACGCTACGAGCAACTTCGTCGAAATCAAACTCGCCAGTATTGATCTCGATGCGCTGATCTGGGGCAACCAATCGCTTCCTAGAAGAGCGCTCTTCAATACCTCGTCGCAGCTCTTCAAGTATGACCAAACGATCACAGTTCGCTACGAAATCCAGTACAAGCACTTGCTTCTTACCCTCGCTCAGTCGCAAGCCGCGACCCAGTTGCTGGAAGAAGATCGTACGTGAAGCAGTCGAGCGCAAGAACACCACGACATTCGCTTCAGGCACATCAATACCTTCATTGAACTTGTCGACCGTGATCACCGCACGAATCTCACCACGCCGGAATGCTTCAAGCCTTTCGGATTGCTCCCGTTCACTCATGCGAGAGTGAATCGTGACTGCTCCTGGGAAAAGGATTGCCAGATGTTCGCAGTGATCGATACGAGGGCTGAATATCACTACACGAGGATTTGGTAAATCGAAGATCTTCTCCTCGATGATTCGTACAATCTCTTCATCTCGTTTCCTAGCGAAGAGTGTCTTATTTAGCTTCTTGACACTCAGCTTGCCTGCTGGCGTTTCGAGTACTTTGAGATTGTGCCACTCGTCTGTCATCACTCGGTAATCTACTGGTGTAAGAAGATTCTGAGCCCAAGCATCTTCAAGCTCGAGAGTGTAGACAGGACTTCCGAAGATATCAGAGATATCCTGTTGGTCCATCCGATCGGGCGTAGCAGTAATGCCCAACAAGAAGTTGGGACGGAAGTACTTCAGAGTAGGTAAGTACGTTTTCGCAGGTCCATGGTGACTTTCGTCGACGACGATATAGTCGAACTCATTCCGCCGGAACATGCGACGATGCAGGTGCATTGTCTGAAAGGTAGCGTACAGTACGGTGTACTGTCGCATATCCTGAATAGATCCACCGACGAAGCCGTGAGTGCAGCGCCTTGGAAGGATGTGATGCTCAAACGTATCGCGAGCCTGTTTCAGGATGTCATTTTGGTGACACAGGTACAGGACGCGAGCATTTGGTTGTTGACGCAATACTCGACGTACATCGAGACCGGCGACAACTGTCTTCCCGAGGCCACTCGCCATTACGACGAGGGCTCGTTTCTCTCCATTTGCGCGAGCTTTCGAAATAGCTCGTAGTGCTTGTGTTTGATACGGGCGCGCTCTGAAGTTAGACATATGTCCACTTCCTTTGTCTCAAGGTACGAAGTACGAACGGCGATATTTTATACTAATTTAGTAAAATAATCAATAATAAAGTTGTTTCCCAGATTGGCGTCCCCGGAGAGATTCGAACTCCCGACGCCCTCCTTAGGACGGAGGCGCTCTATCCACTGAGCTACGGGGACAAAAACGGCACATGCGATTAGTTCAAGGAGCGCCATCATTATATCAAGTGCTTCAGATATACGCGAGATGAAAGCTTTATTCTTAAGGTGTTGCCTGGTAGCATAAGCGTATGACAAAGCGTGATCGGGTAATTGAGCGTGCTGCAGAGCATGATGTAGATGATGGGCAAGAGCCAGATGTAATATTCGTCGAGCGACAGTTCCCCATAGTCTTGCGCGTCCCGCTCATCATGGGCTTGGTCATTATATTGGTTGGACTCGTGCCATGGTCGATCGCAACGGCCAATGCTTATTCGTGGCAGCCGCTGACTATCAAGTGGCTCCTGGCCTGGTCATTAGTATTGCTCGTGTATTGGGCCTATCATTTCTCGAGCTGGTACTTTACAGTGCTGATTTTGACTGAAGAAGAACTGACGATGATCAAGCAAAAAGGCCCGTTTCGGAGAACAGTTGAAAGCCTGACACTCAATAATATCCAAAGTGTTAATTACCACATACCGGGTATGCAAGCAGCGATTTTCCATTATGGTGACATCGAGATCCAGACAATGTCGGGTAGCGGTCACATGAAGATCAAGACGCTGTATAAGCCAGCCCGACTGCAGGCTGAGATCCTGGAGGCTACACAGGAATACAGTTCGACAGATCAGGACTAGTTGGTGTATGATGCACAGGACGAATAGCTAATCTAACGGAGAGTGATATGGCCGAAGCAGATAAGAAAGCCAAGAAGACGAGCCGCAAATCAACGGCTAAGATCTCAAAGACAAGCAAAGCAGCCACGAAGAAAGTCAGTGCAAAGGATAAGGTGCTGGCTGCAAATGTAGCAGATACCGATGCAGCTAAGAAGGATACTAAGAAAACAAGCGCGTTTCGCCAGCGTCTTCAGAAGCTTGGCGTGAAAACGGGGCCAAATCGCCGGCTTATTATACTGTCATCTACCGCAGCCTTGGCAGCATTATTTATTACCATAGCTGTCTTTGGCGTCATGATCTACAAGATGAAGCGTGATGATCGTGCGACAGAAATTGCTGCAAATATCATTCCGTATCCTGTAGTGAGCGTAAATGGCAATATCCTCTGGAATGCTGAAACCTACGGCACATATCTCTTTGAGATGCGTAGCATCAAGAAGTTCTATGAATCACAGCAAGAAGATTTGTCGAGCGAAGAAGGCAAGAAGCGATTAGCAGACTTGAAAGAACAACTATTTGGCCAGCTCGTTGATCAGCAGATTATCGCTCAAGAAGCCGCTAAAGAGCGCATCACTGTTACGAGCAAGGAAGTGGAAGAAGAGTTTAAGAAACTCTCAGAGAGTGCCGGGGGTGATGATAAGGTCAAAGAAACTCTCCAGAAACTCTACGGGTGGACCATCGAAGACTTTAAGAAAAAGATTAAGTTTAATCTCGTGCAGAAGAAACTTGCAGATAAAATTACAAATGACCCATCACGCAATGGGGCTGCTAAGACAAAAGCGGATGATGTTTTAAGTCAAGTCAAGGCAGGCGGTGATTTTGCAGAGCTTGCTAAGAAGTACAGTGAAGACACATCGGCAGCAAGCGGCGGCGATCTCGGGTTTATCTCTAAAGGCCAGACTGTGAAGGAATTTGAAGATGCTGCGTTTGCATTGCAGCCAAACGAGGTGAGCGGGGTAGTAAAGACGCAATTCGGCTACCACATTATCAAGGCTCTTGAGAAGAAGGACGACCAGGTAAAGGTGTCTCATATCTTGATCAAGGGCGTTGATCTCGAGACTTGGCTAAATGAGCAGCGATCAAAAGCAAAAGTAGTCCGCTACTTCCAGCCATAAGACTAATAGGAGGGTCAGGTGGATACACCGCAAAATCAAGGGGGCAAACTCACACAGGGGTTCCCTCAAGGTGGTGATCCGCATGGAGACAATCATCCGAGTAGTGAACCAGGATTCGGCAACCAGCCACAAGGACACACCCAACCAACTGGCTCGGTAGGGCACACGAATATCCAGCCGAGTCCTGCATTCGAGCATGAAATACGTGATGTGCCAGTACCTCAAAAGTCCACCGAAGATCACACACTGCGTCCACAAGATGCACCGGAAGTCAGATCTAGTAACCAGCAAGCTGCCTCTAGTCAGTCCGAACCCAATGCAGGCCATGGGCCAATGCAGCTCGGCCAGCAAATCGGTCCGAATGGTGAGCCGATCGAGACAGCAATACCTGACCCCGGCGCATTACCCAAGCCATCTGGGCGCTGGCAAACGTTTTGGTACGCAATCAGTGTATTGACCCTCGGTATTATGTTTATTGCTACAAGTACCGTTACGAGTAATGGTACTCTTCAGAAACTATTGCTTGGGCTTCAAACCAATCCAGACGACATTTTGTTTGGTGAACGACTGAGCATTATACTCGGTAATTCACTACTAAGTGCTTTTGTCGTATGCTTGCCCTTATTCCTGATCGCTACTATTAAGGTAGATAGCTACAAAAGCTCTCATCCAGATGTACCTACCCAGGCAATGAAAAAAATCTCATATATATTTATGGTATTAACGATTTTGGCGCTGATTGGACAAATCGGCTCTGCGATATTCGAAGCGCTCAATTATTCATTTAGCGCAATCAATGTTGTGCCAGTGCTTGTTGATATTGTCTTTGCCTGCATTTACTTTTTCTGGCTCTATACAACTGTGGCGGAGGATAGATTAGTATGAAGCAAACGCATACATTAATTACAATTGTGATCTCAGTGATTCTTACGGTCCTGTTTGGATTTGGGTACGTCATCATGATTACCCCAAATGACAAACAGGCAAAGATTTATGATCGTCAGCGTGAATCTGATTTTCAGAGGATACATAGTGGAATAGTCACATATTTCAATTCGAATAATAAGCTACCCGAAACACTCCTGACACTAAACCGAGAGAAAAATGGCTCGAATGGTAGCGAAGCTGATGGCGGCGTATTGGGTAGTATCTTGTCGTCTTTCTCCGGTATCGCAATACGTGATCCGCAGACCAACAAAGAATATGCCTATAAATACGATAATCAATCGAGTCGTGAGTATCAGTTGTGCACAAAGTTTGCCAAAGCAAATGAGGAAGGGGATAAAGAGGTCGCTACTAGTACATCTTCGAGTTCGTCGAGGTATAGCTCCACAACCATTCAGCAAGTTAAGCATGGAGCTGGTGAGCAGTGTGTGAAGTTTACCGTGCCGGAAAAGAAACGGACCTACACCCCTGATTATCAAAACAGTGATGAGCTGACCGAAGAGGACCAGCAGCGCATGCTTCAAGATCTGAGAGATCAGCTTAGGGCATCACCTACGCCTGATAGTAACTAATACGCCGGAGTTAAACAAAGAAATACCCTCAGGAAGTTGCCTGAGGGTATTATGTTAGTTGAGTAGTAGGTGCATGAGACGAAGTGCCAGCTCCCATCCATGCTCATCAGGACGGAAGCGAGCGATGACTGGGCCATCTTCGAGGAAATGAGGGTCGAGTACCTGCATCGCGCGCAATTGTGGCTCCGTGATACCCGCTAGGACAAGAATCTTCCGGCCTTCATAGTTGGTACAGCCAGGGTAATGAACCAAGAGGCTCATATAGTCACCGGTTCGCTTCACGCGCTCAATAGTGAATTTGTGCGGATCAGGATTGGGCGGAAGTGGCAGTGCACGGATCTGGTTGTTTGCTAGGCCTCTTGCTTCTTGATGAGCGCAGCCCCACGATCGGTCACCATGATGACTGCTAGTGATGAAGTTAAGCCCCATTATGTAGACTCCTTCTACTGGTAGAGCTGGTATTCGCGCTCAAGGTTTGTGCGTGCCGCTTGCTCAAACCATTCTTGCATCCGCTCGGTCTGGAAGATGAACGGGCGGGCGAGAAATCGTTCGATGAAGCGCCTGCGACCAGCTGCCCACCAATCATGCGGGTAGTGATTGAACTCTTCGCGGACGCGTGCGGTAATCGCATCATATCCCTCGGGCGTACCGGCGAGCGATAGCAGGTCAAGGTCACACATGACGGCAGTCTCTGGCGTCATCGCTACATGGTCGCGCGTTGCCAGGATGTGGATGGCTGCTTTTTCGACAGCTTCTTCGCGGAAGAGGTCATGCTGGGATGGGCCGCGGTACGAGAGCAGGAATCGCATGAGTTCTACACTGAATTCCTCGTTTTTCAGGAATCCAGGAGTGTTGAAGATGTCATGGAACCAAATGGCCAGGATTACGTCGAGAGGCGCGTCCGGGAAGTATTCCTCTTGCCGGCTGAGTAGTTGATCGATGTGGCCATACAGACTGTGATATGGGCGACCTTCGTAATGGCTTTCGATTGCGTCGAAAACTTGGAGACACATGCTCAGACTGGCGGGCGAGTCTTTCGTCAGGTTGACCCATCGTTGCATCATGTTGTTTTTCATCATCCCCCCGTTGTTACGGCTTGATGTTAAGGTACATATTGAATATAGTCTGTGAAGAGAGTACTGTTAACTGTGTATAATAACCATTAGACAACTTATGACCTAATATTTGGAGAATGTCCAGGATAATGATTGAACCACGCTCTTTGCTTGCTCGCCTTAATCTGTCAGAAGCTGAAATCGACGTCTATTTAGCGCTATTGCATGGTGCGCAAGGGGCTCGTGAAATAGTGCAGACTACAAATCGTAGCCGGCCAACCGTGTATTATGCGTTGAGCGCGCTCGAACGTAGGGGGTTGCTGTCTAAGACTGGGCTCGATGATGATCAGCGCTTTAGATTAGAACCGATGACTCGCCTTGAAACGATTGTGCGACACAAGCAACAAGAGGTAGAAGCCTTACAATATGAGCTGGCAGAGTTCGTTGCGCAACATAAGCCAACCGAAAAAGGTGACCACAAGCCTAATGTTGCGTTCTACGAAGGGGTGAGTGCCGTGCGCAATGTAATTATGGAGACGGTGTATTGTCATTCGAGGCAAATAGACACCCTTGTACCGACTAGAAACTTCTTTTGGCAGCTAGGACCGGAATTTGTGGAGAAGTACGTAGAATTGCGACATACATTGGGTATCAAGACGCGAAATCTCTGGCAGGAGCCAATCGAACAGCCCATCATTGATCAGTTTTATGATAAAGCCGAGATTAGGCTTATGCCAGGTGGCTTAGGGGATCGTTTCCGCTCGACTGTGTTTATGTACGATGACTCGGTGCTCTACATATCATCATTAGCAAGCGGTTATGCGCTCCTCGTACGCTCACCAGAACACCGAGAGCTAATGCGAGAACTGTATGGGGTAGTGTGGGAACAGTCTAAGCCTTTGAGCACATAAGTAGTGCAAAACCGTTAAAAATGATATATAGGTGTGTACATCAAAAATCCCCGATTAACGGGGATTTAGTAGTTTATCAGATGCGCATTGACGCGCATGGTGGCTTTGCTATGAAACGAATGTAAGAGCTTTACCTACATTACCTGCTCGGCCAGTACGACCGATGCGGTGAATGTAGTCATCATAGGTACTTGGCTGGTCGAAGTTTATCACGTGGCTCACATTTGGAATGTCGATACCACGTGCTGCTACATCTGTCGCAACCAATACACGAGCTTTACCCTCGCGGAAGGCCTGGAGGGCACGCTGACGCTGCGGTTGTGACTTATTACCATGAATAGCTTCGGCGCGGATACCATCTTTTGTGAGGGAATCGGCTAAGCGTTGCACGCCAAACTTCGTCTCGCCAAAGATCAGCACTCGTTCGAACTCGGGCTGAGCCAGTAGGTCATTCAGGAGTTCGATCTTGTGTTCTTTCGAACCTGCGCGAATGACATCCTGGTCTACATGTTCGCTTGTTTCTTTCGTACGAACCGATACAGTGATGGGATCTGTTAGCATCTTGTCCATTAAGCTCTGAATGGTTGGGGTGATGGTTGCGCTAAAGCAGAGTGATTGACGTTTTGCAGGTAGTTGATCGAGAAGGAAGTTGATGTCTTTGATGAAACCCATGTCAAGCATATGATCAGCTTCATCGAGCACAACGATGCCGACGCGGTCGAGCTTAAGAGCGCGCTGATTGAAGAGGTCTTTCAGGCGACCTGGTGTACCGATGACAATTTGTGGCCGACGGTGAAGAGCTGCGATCTGACGACCGATTGGCATGCCTCCGAGGCAAAGGGCAGTAAAGATACCCAGACCCTTAGAAAAGGACTTGATCTCGTTGTCGATCTGGAGCGCAAGTTCGCGCGTAGGAGCAACAATCAGCGCTGTCGAGCCCTTGAGATCGGTGAGCAGGCGCTGCAGGATAGGTAATGCAAATGCAGCGGTCTTACCTGTACCGGTATTAGCGAGGCCAATCACGTCTTTACCCTCAAGGCTGGCATGAATAGATCCGTCTTGAATTGCGGTAGGGGTCGTATACCCCTTATGCAGTATGTTCCTTAAGAGGTCGTCTCGGAAGCCGAAGTCTGTGAAGCTATGCTTTGGCTCGAATATGACTTCTTCAGCTGGAGCTACTGCTTTATTTACGAAGCGAGATGGGTCGATGTATTGTCCGCGGTGGCGCGGCTTAGAGTTGTCGCGGCGACCGAAGTTAGGGTGATTATTGCGTTTTGGGCGTGCATTGCTGCGCCCGCTGTGGCGGTTACCGCCAAACGAGTGTCGTGGCATGAATATCTTTCTTATGAGTTATTTATCTAATCTGATGAACGGGCGAGATTAGACTAATAACTCGATATTCATCACGATACTTGTGTATCGGAATCGATTATAGCATAAGGGGAAGCTATTGTCTAGTAATATGAAAACCACCCACTCTTATTGAAAAGAGCAGGTGGAGAAGATTAGATTACACCAAGCAGCTTCAAGAGCCCGAAGGCCGCCAGTCCAATCACGAAGAGGACGAGGATGAAGATCGCAGCAGGGCCTATCTCGGACTCATACTCGTCCGCTGCCTCATTGGATTCCTTGGTGCCCCAAATCCGACCAATCCCATACCACTTTGGATCAGAGTACATCATGATTTTCCACCATGACTTGTTCATGGCGATCCTTTACGCAGCCCGAAATGACAGTTGGGTGATGATTGCATGCGCTTGCTCGCGCGACATGCCCCATTGCTGTAGGTGCATACTCATGATCGATTCGATTGGTGAAGTGAACACCTGACTGCCGAACCCGAGACCATAATGCCATCGCATGGATTCGTCGCTCAGGTGCCAATCATAGCTGGGGTCCCAAAGGTAGGGCTCACAGCCTTGGCCAGGTAGGATATCTCCTCCGCACCCGCAGCATCCGAATACGAGGTTTGTAGCCACTCGCAATGCCTCTCGGGGGTTATCGAAGTCCTGAAACCTTTCGGAGGGGTTACGCCCGCGGGCGTGTTGCCAGGCGGCATGCTCGACTACATATTGAGCAGAGCCACGCGGATGGATGATTGCTGATTTTTTCATGAAGCTCCTTAAGGCTTCGAGGTACGGACATCTCTATGTAAGATCAGGTCAGTATAATAGAATCAATAGTATGAAATGTCAATAAAATAGACTCCAGTAGGGAGTCTTCGAGTGGTCTATTAGTCTATATGGCGGGCTCGACCGGATTCGAACCGGCGATCTCCTCCGTGACAGGGAGGCATGTTAGGCCTCTACACCACGAGCCCGCATAAGAACCTCGATATAGTAGCAGATTTGCTATGAATATTCAATCTAGTCGTTGGCGCCGATAATATTGCATACAATATGTATATAAATGAACAATAATTATATTGGCAACAACGATACTTACCAAACGAGTACTAAATAAGTGCAATATATCGAATACAATAACGATACAATTCTTTTGCGCTCGAAGAATACTCGACAAGTTGTGTATATTTGCCTATAAAATATTACTCGTAAGAGCGATTATTGATTGAGCGTCAGGGGACAGATATGATACAATCCACCAGTCATTCTTATCTGTTGGCGGGTATAGTTTAGTGGTAGAATGCGACCTTCCCAAGGTTGAGATACGGGTTCGATTCCCGTTACCCGCTCCAAGGAAACTTAAATACGCCGATGTAGCTCAGCTGGCTAGAGCACCACTTTCGTAAAGTGGGGGTCGCGGGTTCGAGTCCCACCATCGGCTCCAGATAATCCCCGAGATAGGGGATTTTGTTGTATACGGTAAAAAGTACTGCTCAAACCATAAAAGCTGTATACTAGTTATCAGATATGCGACGGGTAGCTCACCAACTCTTTGATCAGGGCGGCATCGGTCAGAACAACTGGCTAGTTGCTCTGTTGCTCGTAGTGTTGCTCGTGAATCTAGCGAATACTCTGGTCGCAGTATTTAGTATCCACCCGATGTCTGTTCAGGTACCGATTCGGTATACGACTCTTACGGCATTTGATCAGCTCGGAAGCTGGCAGATGCTCTACCTTCTCCCGATCGCAGGCTGGGGTATCGCTCTTGTGAATGTCTTTTTGGCACAATCTACCTATCGACGAAGCCGCATTACGAGCTTTATGTTAGTGATATCTGGTTTGGGCATGAGTCTGTTCGTACTGCAAATACTTTTACTCTATACAGGAGTGACACATGGCGCGCGTTAATTCATTAACAGGTAGTGGCTTACGTGTACCACACGTGGTAGTGCGTCTGCTTGAGATGTTGCCGGGCTTGTTTACTTGGTCGACATTGCTCTTGCCAGTTTTGCTCTCGATGTATCAGCCGTTTATAGTTGCTTACTTTATTATCGCCCTTGACCTCTACTGGCTTCTTAAGTCATTTAGGATGTCGGCTGCACTCATCGCTGGCTATCATCGACTTGGAGTGTCGATGCGGGTTTCTTGGGTTGAACGTCTTGATCGACTTGAGGCAGGCAAGCAATCAGTTGGGGAACTCCAGGCCGTGATTGCCGAAGCTCGTTCGAGGACTCCATGGTTTTGGTTTTTAACCAAGCAAGGACGAAGAAGGCATGAACAGCTGCTGCAGTATGAGATTGAGGCGGAGAAGCTTGATGCTTACTTACTACAACAAAGCCGGGTGAAGCCATCAGATGTGCATCATGTAGTAATTATTGCAACATATAATGAGACGCTTGATACGCTCAGGCCGACATTACAGGCGATGACACACGTAAACTACGATAAGCAAAAGCTCATTGTCGTACTCGCGCATGAAGAGCGGGGTGGGGATGTAGATCGTGAGCGTATGGCGGTTCTGAAGCGAGAGTACAGTGGTAAGTTCGAGCGCTTCTTTACTATAGAGCACCCAGATGGAGTTGTTGGCGAGCTTAAAGGTAAGGGAGCGAACATTACACATGCGGCTCGCACAATGCTGCCGAAGCTTGAGGAGATGGGCCTAAACTCACGCGATGTATTAGTTACAACACTCGATGCTGATCATCGGCCTGATCCTCACTATTTTAATGCGCTGACCTATAACTATGTCACTCATCAGCGAGCGAAGTTTGCATCCTTCCAGCCTATACCGATGTTTTATAACAATATATGGGATGCGCCTGCGCCGATGCGTGTTATCGCCACAGGCAATTCCTTCTGGGTGATTATCAATTCAATGCGACCTCAGCTCTTACGGAATTTTGCCGCCCATTCACAATCTCTCCAGGCGCTCATAGATACAGATTTCTGGTCAGTCACATCTCCAGTAGAAGACGGGCATCAATACTGGCGGACATTCTTCCGCTTCCACGGTGAACATGTGGTTGAGCCGCTCTTCGTGCCAATCTATCAGGATGCCACTCTCTCGCATAAATACATCTCTACGTATAAGAATCAATACCTGCAGCTACGGCGCTGGGCTTATGGTGCCTCCGACATCCCATATGTCATCGTGCAGGCTTTTCGACATCCGGAGATACCGTTAAACAAACGTTGGGTTCAATTCTGGCGCCTCTTTGAAGGACATTACTCATGGGCGACTACGCCATTCATTCTGACTTTCGTGGCTTGGATGCCACTGTATTTTAGCCCGACCTTCAAGAATACGGTGTTAGCCCACCAGCTGCCGATAATTGCTAGTCAGATTATGACTGTTGCAATGATTGGCTTGAGTATTACAATTTGGATCTCACTCATATCGCTGCCACCACGGCCGCATCGATACACCTGGCGCAAGAATGTTGCTATGCTCCTCCAGTGGGCATTGTTGCCCGTAGTGTCACTTGGATTTGGCTCTACTGCTGCGATCGACGCTCAGACACGGCTCCTTCTCGGTAAATACCTTGGCTTCAGAGTGACGGAGAAGGCGGTAAAATCATGAGCTGGGCACTGTATCTACTCGTCGCATTACCGCTCGGCTTCTCGGCTGTCGTAGGATTAGTGCCATATATATCGAAGCTGGCCATCAGATACGGCGCAGTCGATGATCCAAAGGAAGCCAAGCGCAAGATACACACTAAGGTGACGCCGAGGATCGGTGGCGTGGCACTGTTCGCTACCTTCTTTATGCTCGTAGCAATTCTTGTGCGCCCCTTGCCGCCAAGCTTTCTGGGGTTATTCCTCGCGTGTGCCCTGGTGTTTGGCATCGGCTTATACGATGATTTTCGTCGCGTAAGTCCGTGGGTAAAGCTAGCAGTACAAATCTTGGCAGCAGTTATCGCTGTGGTGGGCTTCGGTATCCGTGTGGATGTGATATCAAATCCGTTTGGTCAGCAGTTTTCATTGAATGAATTGTTTGGAGTTGGTCTGGCAACAACCGCCATTGTGCCGATTGTGTTGAGCGTCATATGGTTGGTGGGTATGACGAACACGATTAACTTTCTCGATGGCCTGGACGGTTTAGCAGCTGGGGTAAGTGGGGTGGCGGCTCTCATCTTATTTTTCGTCGCCTTGCTCCCGCGCATAAATCAGCCAGATACTGCTATGATGGCTATTATTCTGCTTGGAGCATGTTTAGGCTTTCTGATCTACAACTTCCATCCCGCTTCAATCTTTCTCGGAGATAGTGGGGCATATTTTCTTGGTATGCTACTTGGGTTGCTCTCAATTATCTCCGGTGCAAAGCTCGCGACCGCGCTGCTTGTTCTCGGTGTGCCAGTCCTGGACGCAGTATGGGCAGTGGTGCGCCGACTTGCATCTGGTCGCTCGCCATTCTCGGCAGATCGAGGGCATATTCACCATCTCCTGCTTGATGTCGGCTTTTCACAGACCCAAGCAGTGCTGCTTATTTATGCGTTTGCATTGATTTTCGGCCTCGTTGCCCTGATCGGTGATGGCCAAGATAAGGTAGTCGCGCTTACATTACTTTGTATCGTTGTGGTGTTTGGCGTAGCATTCCTCACGTTCATACGCCGACGCAGGCATAAGAATAGTTAGTCGTCGATTGACTTTTTCTATCTGATTTTGGTATGATTTACGCCAAGAGGGAGTACCGTTTGAGCCCACGAGCTTTACAGGAATTGATCAAGAATTTACGGGTTTTTTACAAATGCCCGTCTTGTTCTGCGGAATATGAGACAGATGATATCCGCTTCCTGGGTAAGGTCGATCAGCATTGTTTTATGCAGCTCAATTGCTCTAAGTGTTCGTTGCCAGTTCTTGCTACCGTTTTACTCTCCGCTAAGGAGATTCAGCAGAAGTCTGCCCGGAAGCAAAAGGCTCACTCGAAGCCAGGCCTTGGTTACGATACTTCGCGACGTGAACGAACGCGCTTCATGGAGCTCGGTGCTATCTCATCACAAGAGATCGCTGATATGTACTCATATCTGCGCGATCTCACCTAAATCTTCTTAATGCTAGCAAAGGAAATTATTATTCATGGTTGATTACAAATTAGTGGCTGAGCAGCGCGCTCAGCAGGGTAAGCAAGTACAGCAGATACGTCAGGCGGGCAAAGTACCGGGTGTGGTGTACGGTCGCGAGGTTGAGAACGTCCTCGTTGCTCTTGATGATCTCGCGTTTAAGCGTGTCTATGGGCAAGCTGGTCATTCATCGCTCGTAGAGCTTACGGTCGGTGAAGCAAAGCCGGTCAATGTTTTGATTGCTGACGTACAAACTGATCATCTTGGTCGACTTCTCCATATCGATTTCCACCAGGTTAAGATGGATGAAATTGTTCGCACAGAGGTCCCGATTAAGTTGGTTGGTGATGCTCCTGGTGTATTCAACCAGGGTGGCACTATGGTGCAACCTCTCGAGACACTTGAAGTTGAAGCTCTTCCTGCAGATCTTCCTCAAGCGATCGAGGTTGATATTTCAGCATTGGAGAACTTCGAAGACAGTATCTCTGTTGCTGACCTCAAGTTGGATAGTAAGCTTACGATACTTACAGATGAGCATGAGTTGATCTGTCGAGTTGAAGCCCCTCGTACTGACGAGGAGATGGCTCAACTAGATGCCGAGATGGGCGACGAGCTTCCAGAAGATCTAGCTGACGAAAAAGAAGCTGCAGCTGCTGCAGCCGAAGAGTCCAAGGAAGATAAGCCAAAAGAGTAAGGCTCTAACTCCTAAAATTAGAAAAGGCCCCATAAGGGGCTTTTTCTGTGCCTGCAATACTACATATTATTTATGCTCTAGCACAATATATCAGTAGTGCTTAATGGCAGCCTTTATATCTGATTTAGTGCGTACATCGAGGTGAGCTACCAGATAATTCATGAATACCTTCACGTCTATAGGCTTGAGGGTGGCGAGGGTAATCTGGCGAATTAATTCGCTTGGTACTTCATCCTGACCACGCTCAAGGAGTTTGTATTCAATGCTGTCGACGAGATTGTCGATATCAATAACGCTGAGCTGTTCTTCGGGAACGGCTTTTAAGATTGAGCTAAATAAGAATGAGCGGCGGTAGGGGGTCGGATTTGATTGCTGCTGCTCCGAACGCACCTGGATGAAAGATAAATCTTGCCGCTCATAGGTCGTTGAGACCTTGCCACAGTCCGCACATCGACGTCGCCGCCATATCTGGCTGCCACCTCGTGTCGAGCGCGTGTTAACCACCTCACTGTGGGGTGATCTGCATTTCGTGCAAATCATGTCTATATATTGTCATATCACTTATGGTTCGCGCAAGGGGATAACTTTCCAAAGTTGTGGATAAGTGGAGAACTATTTGAGTATATGTACGTATAATGTTCGTATAATAAGATAAAAAAAGGGGACTATCAAATGCTCGATAAAATGCTTCGCCAGCAGCCACAAGACTTTCGGACGATGTATATCGATATGGACAGCTTTTTTGCTTCAGCTGAGCAGCAGCGTCGGGCTGAGCTAAGGGGTAGGCCGGTAGGCGTGTGCCCCTTTATATCTAATGGCGGCTGTATTGTGGCTGCTTCTCGAGAGGCGAAGCGTATGGGGGTGAAGACGGCCATGCGGGTACAGGAGGCCAAGCAGCGAGCTCCAGGTATTGTTTTGGTGCGGGACACTCCACAGTATTATCGAGCGATTCATGCTGAAGTACTGAAGATTCTCGAAGCAACGCCGTGCCGGATTGATGTGCGGGGGATTGATGAGATGCGCCTGGAGGTACCTTCATATATGAGGACTGATGCTCAGGTTGGGCAGCTGGCTCATGATATAAAGCGATCACTTCGAGAGCGGCTCGGTGAAGTGTTGACGGCTTCAATCGGGGTTGGGGCAAATGGCTGGCAGGCCAAGCAAGCGGCATCATTTAATAAGCCAGATGGGATGTTTGTCCTGAAGCAGTCGGAGAGAGAGGGATTTTATGCTTTGCGCACGCTCATGGACTGTACGGGGATCAGGTATCGCATGAGTCGACGGCTCTAT
>CAZTHB010000013.1:0-20447 GCA_964613485.1 uncultured Candidatus Saccharibacteria bacterium | reverse complement strand
ACCCAGCCTTCTCGACCGGGCGCATAGCGAACGATCTCGATGAATTTTGCGCCGAAGAAATAGCGCTGCTCACATGGCATGTGTGTACAAGTGAAATATCGTGGCGGTTGGGCCATTAAGGTGCTACCTCCTTTCGTAGTATAGGGCGGTGAGGTATGTGTGTTATTTTACCGAATATCTCGAATCGCACAATCTTTACTTTGTGCAAATGACCACGTATCATCGCCTTAGCGCATGAGGTATGTACCTAAGACGTTGGCAAGATGCGAACCGGTACCGCGCCGATTCTAGACATCTGCTTCGAGGCTAAGTCCCTCGACATACCAAATCGTATACATTGAGAGACGTGACCGACCGAGCAAATAGCTACGAAGTCGGGAGGCGATGACTCACTTCATTGCTCAGTGACGAGCCGCCCATGAAAAACCGACACTTGATCGTGTCTCGATGTATGCGTTGTGCCCGACCTCGGATCATCAACGCCGAGGGGTTCTCGTTGGCTTCGGCTAGTGAGCGACACTTGAGGGTGAGATCATATCAAACCTTCTCAATCAGGGTGGTGGGGCTTCGGCCTCACCACCCACACTTCTTTCTGATACAATACGCCTATGAGATACAGTCAACTTTTTACCAAAACCTCAAAGACCATCTCTGAGGAAACCGAGTCAATCAATGCACGTTTACTGACTCGTGCGGGCTTTATTAAGCAAGAAATAGCCGGTGTATATAATTATCTCCCATTGGGATTGCGCGTTCTTAATAAGATTGAAAACATTGTTCGCGAGGAGATGAATACGGTTGGTGTGGAACTGCTACTGCCTACACTTACGAGCCAAGAGCGTTGGCGAAACACTGGTCGCCTTGAGTCTGTCGATGTACTGTTCGAGGCACAGGGTGCAAACAAGCCAAGTCGCGAACGCAATGATGCGACGTATATCGTCAACCCAACGCACGAAGACGTCATCACGCCAATTATGAAAGATTTTGTCTCTAGCTATAAAGACCTCCCGCGAGCCGTATATCAAATTCAGACGAAGTTTCGCAATGAGCCACGCGCTAAGTCGGGTGTCTTGCGTGGGCGTGAATTTCGCATGAAGGATCTGTATAGTTTTCATGGCGATGAAGCCGATCTGAAGCGCTTCTATGAAGAAATCAAGCCGGTTTATACTCGAGTGTACGAACGTCTTGGACTCGGCGATGATACTTTTCTCTGTCTAGCCTCAGGTGGTGACTTTACTGATGACTATTCTCATGAGTATCAAGTTGTATTGCCGGCCGGCGAAGATATGATCTACTTAGATCGGGCAAATAAGATAGCCTATAACAAAGAAGTTGCCACACCGGCTGATGCCGAGAAGCTGGGAGTCGATTTCTCGTCTCTTGAAGAAGTACGCGCCAGTGAGGCTGGCAATATTTTTCCGCTTGGCACGAAGTACTCGAAGGCGCTCGGCTTCGAGTATACCGATGAGCAGAACGAGCGCCACTTGGTGTGGATGGGGAGCTATGGCATTGGCACCAGCAGGCTGATGGGGATTATCGCTGAGAAGTTAGCAGACGATAACGGCCTTGTGTGGCCAGAGTCTGTGGCGCCATTTCGCTATCATCTCGTAATGCTCGGCGGTGATGAAGTACAAAATGCGGCAGAAGAACTATATAACAATCTCGGCGCTGAGAGTGTACTACTAGATGACCGCACTGATGTTTCGGCTGGCCAGAAGTTTGCTGATGCCGAGCTCATCGGCTGCCCAATTAGACTAGTGATTTCAGACAAAACCATGCAAAATAATGAAGTCGAAGTTACGAGTCGACGCGGTGTATTTAACCAACACAATACGGAGCTAAGTCATGCCAAAGCCAGTCTCGACAAACTCGACGCCTAATTTTAAGACAGGCGTTTACGAACATTACAAAGGCAAGCGTTATGTCGTTCTCTTCGTCGCGTGTCTCGAAGAAAATCTCGAACCCCATGTCGTATATGTGCCGCTATATAACATGCCTGATTCACCGAGCCAGATATGGCTACGACCACTCGACGACTTCACGGCCTCAATGACGGTTGAGGGGGTCATTCGACCACGCTTCAGATACATCGGCCCCGCAGTACAATAGCGTCTCGTGTGACCCAGGCTTGCCATCTGGTATCAGCTTGGGGCATAATACCGTTAAGCTTTACATCAGATATTCTAAGGAGGGAACATACATGGAACCAGTACAAATTAATCTCTGGGGCGTCCTAGCTGCAACAGCTTTCGCAATGGTCGTCGGTGCAATCTGGTACTCACAGCCAGTGCTTGGTAAGACCTGGCAAAAGCTGGTCGGCAAGTCTCAGGAAGAACTTACGAAGAGTGCTGGGCAAGTATATTTGATTACGCTGTTGTGCTGGTTGCTTGCGAGCTATGTACTAGCATTATTCGTCCAGTACGTTGCAGCGGATACATGGGTTGAGGGCGCGGTGACTGGCTTCTGGATCTGGGCAGGGTTTGTTTTTCCAACCAATGTGATTCATACACTCTTCGCTGGTCGTAGCAAGAAACTCGTTGCGATCGATCTCGGCTATACAGTTGTGTCGATGATTGGCATGGGTATTATTCTTGTGCTTTTGCCGAACTAGGCTAGTTGGCATGTTCGTAAGATGAGTCAACATTTTGCAGTTCCTGGATATAATCTCATGCGCTATCTGCGCAACCGAGAACTAGATGAACTTTACATCGCGACCTTTCTGAAGACCCTCGCACGTAGTTTGGTCTTGGTCTTTATACCGATTTACCTACTCAGCATTGGATTTTCGGTGCGCTACATCGCGCTATTTTATCTCATCGAGTTTGTGGGTATGTTGGTCGCTACGCCGGTTGGGCTCATGCTCAATCATAAGATTGGTGTTAAAAAAACGATGGCGGTCGCAGATGTTCTTTTTATAGGGTACATGTTCTCAGTCAGTGTACTGAAGCATGTTGGTGGTTATCTCGTCTTGCCAACGTTATTGTTCGCCTTCGCAGGTGGGTTGTTTTGGGCTGCATATCATGTGGATTTTACACAGAATGTAGATAAGCGTGCTGAGGGGCGTGAAATATCCTTGATCAAGGCGGTCGTCATCCTTGCTTCGGCGCTCGGGCCTTTTGCCGGCTCACTTCTCATCGTAAGTACATCCTTCGCGTCATCATTCTATATTGCGGCATTTTTAACTATCCTGGCTATTCTTCCTCTATTCGCTACTGAAGATATCAAGACGGCCAAGCCTCATTTCTCGTGGCGACGACTCAAGCGGGCTGATGTCGGATCTAAGGGGCGTGCCTACATGGCATTTGGGGCGATGCAGATTGCCACCGAAACGTTCTGGCCGCTCTACATGTATTTAGCGCTAAAGAACATTCTCGAGGTTGGTGTCGTGTTTACAGTGACGTCTCTCATCATGATCGTGGCTGTGATATGGTACGGCAAACGAGTTGACCGCAATCCTAAGAAAGCCATTACTTTAGGGGTTCTCCTTCACGCGCCGAGTTGGCTTATTCGTATACTGGCCTTTACTCCAGTTGGAGTGTTTTTACTCAATGCGTATGGCCAGCTGAGCTACCATATGCTAGATGAGTCGTTTGAGAAGGTCGTCTATGCAGAAGCACGGCAATCTTCTGATATCTCTAATTACTTTCTCTTTCGACAGATATACATTGCAATTGGACGATTCCTGGTCTGCGGGGTTGTATTTATGACCGGTAAGATCGAAATTGGCTTCTTTTTGACTTTCTTGGCGGTACCTCTTTATCTGGGATTACGCAAAAAAGCCCAGCAGCTCGAAGTAGTATAGGATAGGAAACATAAAAACTTTCGAGGTTGTGAGATTTTTCACCGATTTCTCAGCTGGCTCATGCGAATATGTAATCACGGTAAGACGAAAGGAGGTTCCTATGAAGAAACTAACCCGTCGCAACCGAAGAGCACCCAAAAATCTAATCCATGACATGCGCACGATTGATGAGCTGTTGGATGAGATGGCGACAAAATGGGCTCTCAAGGCCGAGCGCTTAAATGCGTTAAAGCTCAAGCAGCGACAAATCGCTGGCTAGTGCTTCCTCGAAAGGGGCGCGGGACATAATGTGACGATGGAAAGCAGCCTCGTCTTGTCCGCGCGGAATCATATCTTTATATCTAGACACACATACGTACAAACACCCACCTTTATTGGTGGGTTCCCTGTTTGCTGACAAAAAAAATTTATCAAAGTACTTGTCTTTGATAGTAGAACATCGTACGCTTGTTGCATGAATCGGCTACAAGCTGTCATTACAATTATCGTCAATAAGCTCCTCCGCAAAGAGGCGCCTGTTTACGTTCGTATTGACGAGTAGCGATTCGATCAAGCGAAAACGAAGCACCAGCGCCTCAACCATGAGGCGCTTTTTGTTTTTGCACCGCACCTACAAATAGAGGAGTATTATGCAGGTCTTTCGTGTGACGGCTCGGCCGATGCTAGACAGTGACTGGTCGGATGATCCGTATGACTGGGTAAGGCGAGTGTCTGAGCTCAATGATGAGCTGCGCTCCCGTGGTCGTGCTGCCGCCTTGGAGTGTGGCATCGAGTTGCCGCGAGTGGATGAGGTGGAGACTCCGCGAATTCGAGTAGTCTGTGAGGAGTTCTCTCACGCTCTTGTATGGGTTCGTGAGCTCTCAGTACGACATTGTTCTGTCAGCGAGATCCTTACAATCGACAACTACCGACTGCTGTCGGTTCCTTCAAATTGGGTGGCTCGGACATGAGCGCGGTATTGCAGTTGACTGACCGTAGTAGCTTTCCGCTGGCAGAGTGTCCAGTAGCAGCTTGTGAGCAGATTGGCGAATTGCTCACTGCGAAGGGAATTGCTTTTTGTGTTGTTAAGCATCGTGATGGCAGAGTATTTCGCATTCATTTCTCGGATCTCGAACGAGCGCACCAAGCATTTGCTCGATTGCGGATCTATTACATTCTCGACTACCCAATAGCGCTAGAAGGAGCTACGAGATGAGCAAGAAGGCAAGCGGACATGCGGGCAAGCGCGTGGTCACGATTCGCGCAAACAAGCGCGATATCGGCAATTTGCGCAGACAGATCGAGGCTGCATTTCGCAGCGATTGCTCACGAATGTCAATTCGACCGGGAGACGGGTGGCTACGGGTGACCTGTCAGCCCGAACATGTCGAGCCACTGAGCGAGCTGGCGAGAGACGTCGGGGCACAGCTCAAGGTCGTCTGACGATTCTTCGCGTAATCAATGCTGCTTCAGGGATATCCCCTGGAGCAGCTTTTTCGTATACTGGGAGCATGACGAAAATCAAGATTTATTCATGGAATGTGAATGGCATCCGAGCTGTTCTGAAAAAAGATGTATTTAAGCCGTTTATTGCCGAGCACCAGCCAGACATTTTGTGCCTGCAAGAAACAAAAGCACAGCAAGGTCAGGCCGAGGTTGACCTTGCTGAATACCAGGAGCTGTGGAACTCTGCCACGCGCCCTGGATATTCTGGTACAGCGATCTTTACACGAATCAAGCCACTCGATGTAATGAAAGGGTTTCCTGAGGCGATTGCCCAGAAATATGAGTTTGCGGATGGTTATGGGGATGCTGCCACTGAAGGACGCGTGATTGCGGCTGAGTTTGATAAATTCTATGTCGTTACGGTATATACGCCCAATGCGAAAGACGATCTGTCACGCGTACCATTGCGCGAGAAGCACTGGGATCCGGCTTTTCTCGAGTATTGTCAGCAGCTCGAACAGAAGAAACCGGTAGTGTTCTGTGGCGATCTCAATGTCGCTCACACTGAGGATGACTTAGCGCGCCCGAAGCCAAATGTTGGTAAAAAAGGTTTTACAGATGAAGAACGAGAAGGCTTTGATAATTTTATCAAAGCAGGATTTGTAGATACTCTGCGCCTCTTCAAGGAAGGCAATGGTTTCTATACTTGGTGGTCACACTTCGGCGGCGCGAGAGCTAGAAATGTCGGCTGGCGCATTGATTATGTTCTTGTGTCTAAAACATTGAAAGATAGTGTAGTGTCTGCAGACATCCACCCTGAGGTAATGGGTTCGGATCATTGTCCAGTTAGTGTGGTTCTCGATATATAAATGAAATTCGCCCTCGACAGATGTCGAGGGCGAAGAGCAGCGATTAGGCTGCAAGTGAGTCCAGATAGGGTGCGATGAGTGATTCGGCTCCCCGTACTCCGATCAGTGACACGATGATGTTGTGCGCCAGCGTGGGGATCTCGGTGTTTGTGGTGTCGACGATCATCGCATGCGGATGGGGCACCATCGGTGAGCAGTCCCGCTCGGCATCGATGCGATCTCGTTCGAGCAGCTCGGCAACGGTAATTCGACGTCCTTCGTGATTGGATCGGCGCTTGGCTCGCTCCATGTCTTCGCAGACGAGGAATACCTTGCGCAGGGCGTCAGGAAACACGACCGTACCGAGATCGCGGCCTTCGGCGATCACGCAGGTGTGTCGCTCGGCGTATCCGTGCTGGTGCGTCCGAATGTACGGGCGAGCTAGCTCGATGTGTGACACGTGTGGTACATACGGGCTCATGCTGGCGAGTACTTTCTCATCCACTGGCGTGCCATTCACTTCCACGACCGATCCATGCTTGATGACCGGATCGAGAGTCGCAGCCACGGTGATCACTTCGCCCATGGCACGTGGGTGGACTCCAGTTGATGCGTCGATCTCGATGCCCGCCTGGAGGCATGCCCAGGCGAGCGAGCGATAGAGGTGGCCGGTGTTGAGCGGAGTCTGGCCGAGTAGCTCGGCGACCTTCTGTGAGACGCTGGTGGTGCCGGTGCCGGCGCCTCCATCGATGGTGATTACGATTCCCATTGGTGCAGCTTCCTATCTATTTGTAGGTGCGGATATCTGTATGATCATACAATCATATTTTTGATTAATCAATACAGTGCAGTGGATCTAGACAAGTTTCATCATATCTGATAACATAGTCAATCGTTATGGCTAAGAAACAAGCACGCCAGCTTATCGTACTAAAGAACCCGGAGACGGGTACTTTGTACTACACGAAGAAGAACGCTACTTCTACCCCAGATAAGCTCACAATGAAAAAATACGACAAGAAGATTCGCAAAGTCGCAGAATTCGTTGAGAGCAAAGTCAAGCTCGGCTAACCCCTCAATTATAAGCATAAGCAATTTGACACTACACCGTTCTGCGGTGTAGTTTGGGTTATATGAAGTGTATACAGCGATTCACTTACGCACTCTGCGTTGCTCTATTAATGTTTGCTATATCAGGATCAGTCCAGGCTCACAACGGGGAACATCATGATGATGACCACTCAACTCAGACACCTACAGTCTCGCCATCAAGTACGAATTCTCCGGAGATCGAACGCGAAGACGCTCTCAAGCAGGAGAGGACCGTACGACAGCAGCTCCAAGCAAAACGTCAGGAAAAGAAGGATGAACAGCGCATCAAGCGATGTGAGGTCAAGGAGTCGGTTGCAAAGAAGCGATTTGAGGCAATCCAGACAAACTCGGCAAACGTAAAATCTTCAATCGACACAATTTTTGCTCGTGTCGAGGCCTTTGCGGCGAAGAAGAATATCGTGGTTGAGAATGATGCCGCACTCAAGGCCGACATTACTACCAAAGCTCAGGCGGTTGATGACGCTGTAGCGTCTATCAAGGCCACAACCACTGGCTTCTCGTGTCAAAATGACGACGCCGCGCAGCAGGTGGCGCTTATAAAGTCTCAGGTAGAGGTGTATAAGGCCGCAATTAAGTCATACCGGCAAGCCGTGAAGACATACTTCAAGGCCATCCTCTCCACGCTTGAAGCACAGCAATCCAGCTCACCGAGCGCAGCCCCTACCACTACTAATCAAGGAGGTGTGTAGTGAAGTCTACGCGACGAGGTCTTGGTGCGATTGAAATAGTCATCATACTCGCGATATTGGTCATAATCGGCGCATTAGTTTTCGTGGCACTGAAGCCAAAGGATAAGCCTCAGGCTTCAGTCTCGCCGAGCAACCAAGAGATCCAGAGCACTCAGGATATTCAAGCTGCAGTCAAAGAAGTTGACCAGCAGGATCTGGATGCGGTGGATGCCGAACTAGATGACCTCACTAAAGACATTGGCAATCTTTAGTCTCAGCATCCCTTCAGGTGACAGATACGACATCTGTGATACAATCGGGGCATGAAAAAATATCTCCTACCAGCCCTCTTTACAATAGCTGTAGTTGGCATTATCGTTTTTGCGGTGCGTGCGGCTACAAATCCAGATAATGATGCGAAGCCTGAAGATACGCAGTCGCCAAGCGTGACCGTATCAGACGCCGATAAGGCCGGACTGCAGGAAGGTCAGACTTTCGGGTCGACCAGCAAAAAAGTAGTTCTCACTGAGTTTAGTGACTTTCAGTGCCCGGCTTGTAAATTCTATGAGCCAACAGTCAAAGAGATTCGAGAGACTTACAAAGATAAGCTGACATTTGTTTATAAGCATTTTCCGCTCAGCCCAACCCCTCACAAAAATGCTACCTTTGCTTCGTATGCATCTGAGGCATCGGCTAATCAGGGTAAATTTTGGGACATGCACGATAAGCTGTTTGAGACTCAAGATGAGTGGGGCGAGCTCGATGATCCAAAAGAGAAGTTTATTGGCTACGCTGGTTCAATTGGCCTGAATGTTGATCAATTTAAGAATGATTATGATAACAAGGCTGGTGAAGAAAACATCAAGCGCGACAAGGAGTTTGGGACGAAGCTCAAGCTTAAGGGTACGCCGTCATTCTTCATAGATGGCAAGGTGCTTGAACTCAAGGGTGATCCAACGGCGCTCAAGAAGGCTGTCGAGGACGCCATAAAGGCGAGCGAACAGTAGTCGTGGCTAAGCAGGAGGGGAAGAGCTTGCCATTACAAGTGTGGTTTTGGCTCGCACTATCGATCGCTGGGCTTTATGACGCGACACTTCTGACTATTCAGCACTACACAAAACTTGGGTTGCCCTGCAGCTTTTCGGGTGGCTGTGAGCGAGTGCTGACGAGTAAGTTCTCTACGATTGGCGGAGTACCGATTGCGCTAGGCGGTGTGTTGTTTTATGCGGTGGTGCTTTTTCTAATGCTTGTAGCAGTGACGAATAAACAGCGCCCGAACAGATATCTCATGCTTGGCTGGGGCGCGATCGGCTTCGTAACCTCACTCGGTCTAACTGGCATTCAGGCCTTCATTATTCGCGCTTGGTGCCAGTACTGCTTGCTCTCGGCGTTAACCAGTACCTTGATCTTTGTGACCGCGATATGGTATTGGCGGAGTGATCGAGCCGGCTTAGTGTCGCAGTCTGAGGAAGAAAAAGATAATGATCAGGAGGGTGAGGAATAGTGGCTGAGTTAGGTCATGTAATCGAATTTTATGGCGAGACGTGCCCGCACTGCGTGTCGATGCGGCCTATTATTGATGAAGTGAATAAGGAATTGGGTGGCGAGATTAAGCGCCTCGAAGTATGGGAACATCCAGAAAACGAAGCTCTCATGAAGCAATATGGTGAGATTATTGAAGCTGCTTGCGGTGGCTTCTCCGCGGTGCCAAGCTTTGTGAATACGCAGACTTTGCAAGCACTTTGTGGCGTCCAGGAGAAAGAAACGTTGATTGCTCTCGCGCAAGGTGCTGACTGCAAGGATAATGTATGTCAGATCCATTCGAAAATGCCAGAAGCTAAATAAAGCTGAAAAATCCCCCGAGCTTCGGGGGATCAAAGTTGATACTAGTTAGTTGCGCTGGATAGTTCGCAACCGCCTTGTATAGCATTCGTCAGTGAGTCAAGTGCTTTCTTGCGACTGGTGTTGTGCATGGATTCGAGACTTATCGCTGTCATGGCACCACAGAAGAGTGCCACCATGAAGAGGCAAACTCCTGTGATTGCAGCGACTACCCTCACATGTACGAAGCCATCGATGGTAGCAGCCATAGCTAGGGTGAGTAATACCAGCTCACTGATGCGCAGCGCCATAATCCTACTTTTCTTTTCGGCCAGATGATGCCAATAGAGCGAGTGAGCTGATCGGATTTCGGCGATAGTAGTTTCTATACTGCCCCAGCGGTAGAGCGGGAAGTGCGTTTTATCACCACTGATCCCGATATGTACACCGACCATCAGGTTATCCGTATGCGAGTCATTCTCCCAGATCTCTAGCAGATCGAAGTGACCGGATGTGAGAAAGTGGTCGGCTCGCACAAGTCCATCTAGTGGGATTGGTACGACGGGCTTGTGGTCGACAAGTGGCTTGCGCTGGCCGAAGTACCAATGCAGTAGCTGGGTTTCACCAGATGCAATCGTTTTTAGCCAGAGGCCCGCTTCAATGAGTCGGTTTTCGCGATTGGTTTCGGGCTCAGGTTGGCCTAGTTTTGAGCACAGATCTGCCTCTTGGCTTGGGGTAAATGGCTCAAGCCGCACGCCGTAGTTGTGGTCGAGTGCGGCATCGAAACTTTCCATCGGTACATCCTTCTGTCGTAGGTGCAAATCTTGGAGACTATTATTCTATGTTTTCTGACAAGTGTCAACTTGAGTAACGTGCATGGATCAGGGTACAATGTGGGAGAACATAAGCGCTTTAATCTATTACTAAACAAAGGACCTCTTCGATATGACAACTCGAGTTGCTATTAACGGCTTTGGGCGCATTGGGCGAAACGCTTTCAAGCTCGCCTTCGCGACGCCTGGCATGCGTATTGTCGCAATAAATGATCTTACGGAGCCACGTGTTTTGGCGCATCTACTCAAGCATGACACAAATTATGGGCGCTATCACAAAGAGGTAAGCTCGGATGATAAGCACATCATCGTGGGTGGTCATAAGATCGAAGTCTACGCCGAGAAGGACCCGAGCGCGCTACCATGGAAGAAACTTGATATTGATGTTGTGATCGAGTCGACCGGACGTTTCGTAAAGGGCGAAGATGCCAGTCTGCACCTAAAGGCGGGTGCAAAAAAGGTCGTCATATCGGCGCCAGCCAAGGGTGATGACTCACTCGTTGCAACACACGTGATCGGTGTGAATGAAGACAAGATCGATGTCGAGAAAATCAATGTGTTTTCAAATGCTAGCTGTACGACAAACTGCATCACTCCGATCGCTGCCGTAATCGAGAAGGAGTTTGGCATCGAGAAGGCTATGATGACAACCGTGCACAGCTATACAGCAAGCCAAGCATTGCAAGACGCTCCGGCAAAAGATCTCCGCGAAGGTCGCAATGCTGCCGAAAATATTGTACCAACAAGTACAGGCGCTACGATTGCTGCCGCGAAAGCTTTACCGGCACTCGAGGGTGTCTTCCAGGGGTTGTCGATTCGCGTTCCTACCCCAGTAGTATCATTGTCGGACTTTACATTCTTAACCAAGAAAAATACTACGGTCGAAGAAGTGAACGAGGTCATTAAGAAGGCGTCACGCCAAGATAGATTCCGCGGTGTCTTGAGCTTCACCGAAGAAGAACTTGTCTCACATGATTTTGTCGGTGATCCGCATAGTTCGATCGCTGACCTTAAGCTCACGAACGTTGTAGGTGGCAATATGGTCAAAGTCGTAGCTTGGTATGACAACGAGTGGGGCTATTCTAATCGTCTCGTTGAGCTCGTGAGTCTCGTTGGTAAAAAACTCAAGTAGTCGATTGTCGGCTCATTATTCGCACGATTAGGTTAATTCCAGGTATACTAGGGATATGAATGCTCATACGCCGACTACGGTATTCATCGCCGCCGACCATGGAGGCTTTGCAGCCAAACAAGCGCTCGTGAACGCACTGGGGGGTGAGTTCACGATTAAGGACCTCGGTGCGCCTGCCCTGGATCCAGAGGATGACTTTACGCCATACGCGGAGCGCGTGGCGGAGTCCGTGGTTGCTCATCCTGGCAGTATGGGGATTTTGCTTTGCCGGTCAGGTGAAGGTATGGCGATGGCTGCAAATAAGATCGACGGTATTCGCGCTGCCTTAGCTTGGGAGAAGCACGTCGCCATTGAATCACGCGATGACAATGATGCGAATGTCCTAGCTTTGCCAAACGACTATGTGTCGGCGGACGATCTGATTGAGATTACTCGAACATGGCTGACAACCCCTTTTTCTGGTGCCGAGCGGCATGATCGGCGCATTCAACAGATCGCCGATCTTGAGGAGCGTTACTAATGGCTAAGGTGGTGCCAGCAATACTTGAGTCGAGTGCATCCGAATATCGCAAGAAGCTCAATCTCATTCGGCAGCTGACGGATCGGTTCCAGCTAGATATCATCGATGGTGAGTTCGTTGATAACAAAACAATCCTGCCACAAGATATCGAGCCACCATCGGGGCTGAAGCTTGATCTGCATCTCATGGTAGCGCATCCAAATGAGCATATCGGCTACGCGGTCAAGCTGCGCCCATATACCATTATCGTGCAATATGAGGCAGTCGATGGAGTGGCAGAGGCAATCGACCGGATTAGTAAGGGAGGCATTCGAGCTGGCATTGCAATTAACCCCGACACGTCAGTCTCAGTGCTTGAGCCATTACTGCCTCAGCTTTCGCATGTGCTTGTGATGGCATACCCGGCAGGATTTGCGGGACAGAAGCTCCAGCCAGCAGCCCTCAAGAAGGTAGCAGAACTACGCGCACTTAATGCGGATCTCGAGATCGGTCTCGATGGCGGCGTAACCGAAGATACATTGAAAAAAATTGCTGCCGCGAAGTTTGACGTTGTCTGTACAAACTCATATTTATTCAGCGCGGACTCGACTCTGACGCGCTACCATGAGCTGATCGCTGCACTCAGCTAAAGTGACTACCACCAGATAACCAGAAGCGGTATAATGGTTCTTGATGAAGCATACCGTCAAAGATCTTGCACTCAAAGCAAATAGTATACGTCAGGAAATCGTTGAGATGCTGGTAGCAGCTGGTTCTGGGCATTCGGCTGGTCCACTTGGGATGGCGGATGTATTTACAGCCCTCTATTTTGAAGTACTCAATCATGATCCAGAGAAGCCAGATTGGGAAGAGCGTGACAGGCTCCTGCTTTCAAATGGGCACATCGTGCCTGTGCGATATGCGGCAATGGCCGAAGCGGGGTACCTGCCAAAGCCAGAACTCAAGACCTTACGTAAATTTGGTTCACGATTGCAGGGACATCCGGAACGCACTAGGCTACCAGGGCTTGAGCATACTTCCGGCCCACTAGGGAGTGGCTTGTCACAAGCTGCCGGGATGGCTCTTGGTTTAAAACTCAAGGAAAACACCTCGAGCCATGTGTATGTCTGCATGGGGGATGGTGAACTCGATGAAGGCAATGTATGGGAAGCAGCGATGTTTGCTGGCGCGCGAAAGCTTGGCAATATCACGGCAATTATTGATCGGAATAATATTCAAATCGACGGTTTTACCGAGCAGGTGATGGCTCTCGAGCCGCTGGCAATGAAGTGGCAGGCTTTTGGTTGGCATGTGATCGAGATCAATGGACATAATATCGAGCAAATTGTGACGGCCTGCGGTGAAGCAAAGGCTATTTTTGAGCGACCTGTGGTGATTATCGCCCACACCATTCCGGGTAAAGACGTAGACTATATGGAGCGCGATCCGGTTTGGCACGGTATGCCGCCGGGCACAAAGGACGTTGCGGGTGATCCACCAAAGGATCAGCAGGCTAAAGTGGCCCTGCATGACCTGCGCACTTTGCGTGGCAAGATACGGAGTGAGCATGAATAATTACGCCGCTTATCTCTCGCAAGAAATTCACAGCGAAACAATTACGCAGACCCCAACTCGCAAAGGGTTTGGCATTGGCTTGAAGTTGGCCGGCGAACTCGATAAGCGCGTAGTTGCTTTGTGTGCTGATCTCACGGAGTCGACTCAGATGGAGGCGTTTGCTCAAGCGTACCCAGAGCGTTACTTTGAAGTAGGGGTTGCCGAGCAAAATCTCGTAACGGTCGCAGCCGGTCTGGCGGCTGAGGGCTTCATACCGTTCACAAGTTCGTACGCAGCTTTTTCTCCGGGTAGAAATTGGGAACAGATACGCACTACGGCGTGCCTGAATGAACAACCGGTCAAAATCGTTGGCTCGCACGCGGGAGTGTCAGTTGGTCCGGATGGCGCGACGCATCAGATGCTCGAAGATATTGCTCTCATGCGGGCATTGCCGAATATGACCGTCGTGGTGCCATGCGATGAACATGAAGCGCGCAAGGCCACACTCGCTATCGCCAAGACCAAACAGCCTGCCTATTTGCGTCTAGCGCGCGAGAAGACACCGATAGTGACGACCGAAGATTCGCCGTTTGAGCTAGGAAAAGCACAGGTATGGCGAGAGGGGAAAGATGTGACGATCATTGTGGCGGGCCCTTTAGCACATGAAGCTATGAAAGCGTGTGAGCAGCTTGCTCGGCACGACGTAGAAGCAGAGCTTATCAATTGCCCGACTATAAAGCCGCTGGATACTGAGACGCTCGTAAAAAGCATTAAGAAGACGAATGCAGTTGTTACTGTCGAGGAAGCGCAAATCACGGGGGGGCTTGGTGGCGCTATTGCTGAGATGATGGGCGAGCACGTGCCGGCCACGCTCGAGCGCATTGGTGTGCGAGATGTATTTGGCCAATCGGGAACGATTACCGAACTCTGGAAACATTACGGTTTGTTGGCGAGCGACATAGCTCGAGCTGCTGAGCGGGCCAATAAGCGGGCGCAAGGCTAGACAGTATGGACAAGCCAAATATGCTGGATGTGTTAACGGTCGGCGGTGCAGTGAATGATATATTCTTGGTCTCGAATGACTTTGCGCCAACCATTCATGATCGCCAACCATTTCTACAATTGCCTGCGGCAGTGAAGCTTGATGTGCCGGATATTGGTAATGATGTAGGGGGTGGAGCAATGAATGCGGCGGTAACGTTTGCGCGGACTGGCAGCAAGGTGGGATGCTTGGCAAAAGTCGGTGCTGATGGTGCTGCCGAGCAAATCCGTCATGCCCTGGATGCTGAAGGAATCGAGAACCGTTTGCTTGTAGACAAGACCCATCAGACTGGCGTAACGGTCGTGCTGAAGGGGCCAAATGGCGAGGATTCCATGCTCACTCATCGGGGCGCTGGGTATGAATATACGAAGACGTTTGTTGAGCAGGCGGCGGTCGATTGTGCTTGGTTCTACATCAGCTCACTGGCTGGCTCAATTGATACCTTGCAGCAAGTTGTTAGGCAGGCAGCATTGCAGGGATCTCGAATCGCAGCTAACCCTGGAAATCTAGAGATTGGGAAGCGTGCTCGCTTGCTGCGCATATTAAAGCAGGTAGACGTGGTTATTTTGAATCAAGATGAGGCGGAACGACTCTTTCAGACTACTGGAGTGAAGCGGTGCATGAAGGCCGCACGACGCGCTGGCTGGCACACTGTCGTTATCACTGAAGGCGCGCGTGGGAGTTGGGTGCTCGATGGGAGCTATCTATATCACGCCCCTCTCTATAAGCGCGTCTCCGTCGTGGATCGTACTGGTGCCGGGGACGCATATGGTGCAGGGTTGATCGCGGCCATCGCTCGCGGTAAGTCGATGCAGGAGGCAATGAGCTTCGCAAGTGCTAATGCCACAAGTGTGATTGGATATCTTGGCGCAAGGGCCGGTGTGCTTCGTAATCTCGAAGTTGATATGATGGATATAAGCATAAGTATTTTTGAAGGAGACAGTGAAGCATGAGTCATAGAATAGACGTCCTGGCAGTGGGAGATATTGTAACCGATGCATTTATTAAGCTATTGCATAAGGAAGCAGAAATCGACAAGGATCCAAAAGACAAACATCCCTTGCTCTGTATGACGTATGGGACAAAGATTCCTTTCGAGTCCGCCACAATCATTGAGGCGGTTGGGAATAGCGCAAATGCAGCAGTATCGCTGGCTCGACTTGGACTCAAGAGCTCACTTCAGGCGAATATCGGTGATGACCAGCATGGTCGCGATATGCTGACGGCACTCAAGAAGAATAATGTGCAGACACAATTTATGCATATCAATCATGGCAAGATGAGTAATTATCACTACGTGCTTTGGTATGAGCCGGATCGCACAATTCTTATCAAGCACGAGGATTATGATTACAAATGGCCACGAATTTCAGAAGAAGACACGCCGAAGTGGATATATTTGAGCTCGTTCGCCGAGTCGGGTGCGTATCTGCACGACGATATCACTGAGTATCTTGAGAAGCATCCGGAAGTGAAGCTGGCATTCCAGCCTGGAACTTTTCAGATGCGCATGGGATTTGAGAAACTCGAGGGACTCTACGCTCGCACTGAAGTATTCGCGGTCAATGTGGAAGAGGCTCAGATGATGACCAGAAAACCAGGCGAGCGGAACATTCGCGTTCTTGCCGAGGCGATTCACGAGCATGGGCCGAAGATTGTCGTGATTACTGATGGGCCAAACGGGAGCTACACATCCGATGGTACCCAGGTCCTGGCAATGCGTAATTATCCAGATCCGAAAGCGCCGTATGAACGCACGGGAGCGGGCGACGCGTATACCTCGACTTTCGTCGCAGGCCTCATTACGACAGGAGATATACGAGAGGCGATGAAATGGGGTCCGATTAACTCAATGAATGTAGTGCAACACATCGGTGCTCAAGAGGGGCTGCTCAGCCGAGCGCAGCTGAATAAGTTGCTTGCTCGGGCACCACAAGATTACGAACCGCGCGAATATAAGCCCGACTAGCTGGCTGTTCTTAGGCCTGCGCGGTATACTGCTTATGTATAAAGAGTGAGTATGGAAGCAGTTGCAAATAAGCCACAGCAGAAGGTGCAAGTTACTGATCAACCAGTTGGTCAGCTGCAGCTTGTGAATGAACCGGCTGCTGCAAATTATGATGTTACGATCATTGGCGGCGGCCCGGCGGGCATGACCGCAGCGATCTATCTGGCGCGCAAAAAGCTCAAGATCTTAATGCTTACTAAAGACCTAGGAGGACAAGCAGCTTGGTCGAGTGATGTAGAGAATTACTTGGGGTTCACGATGATATCTGGCGCTGAGCTTACCAAGCACTTTCAAGATCACATGGCTGAGTTTAATGACGAGATTACACTACGACTCCTGCGTGATGGTATTGCGGGGCTTGCGAAGACACCTAGTGGTTTTGCGGTTGCATTGGCCGATGGCAGACAGGAGTCGAGTCGAGCGGTTATTATTGCGAGTGGTAAAGTCCCAAAGCAGCTTGGGATAGAGGGTGAGAAAGAATTTCTCAATAGGGGCGTAACATATTGTGCGTGGTGTGACGGACCAATCTTTAAGGGTAAGTCAGTGGTTATTGTCGGTGGTGGGAACTCAGCCCTCGATGCAGCTCTTTCAATGGAAAAGCTTGCGAAGGACATTACGATCATAAATGTTGCAGACACTCTGACGGGTGATGAAGTGATGATCGAGAAGGTAATGGCATTGGCCCATATACGAGTACTTAATCATTCTTTGGTTGTGCGCATTATGGGAGATAAGGTGGTGCGGGCAGTAGTAGTCAAGGACGAACAATCGGCACTTGAGAAAGAACTCAGAGTTGATGGTGTGTTCGTTGAAGTTGGTTCGATACCCTCGACTGAGTATTTACACGGGGTGGTTAAGCTCAATGAGGGCGGGGAAATTGTTATTAATAAGCAGAATATGTCGTCGCAGCCGGGCATATTTGCAGCGGGTGATGTGACTGATGTCGAAGAGAAACAAATTATTGTTGCAGCTGGAGAGGGCAGCAAGGCGGCGATTCAGTGTGCCAGGTGGCTAGCATCAAGACCGTAGAGCGAGTTATAGACTAAAACGGAAGACTAGATGAGAATAAGCTTAACAGGCAAAGTAAGGGCTTCGTCTTGCACTCCTCAGTACGCGGGAACAGTTTTGATCGAGGGGCTAATCTATGTTCTGAGCTGTGAAAAGACCTAGTCGCTCCTCAGGCGCTACTGTTGCGTTATAATGAAGCATTGCCTGAGGAATAACGATCCGCTACAATGCTTATAGTTAACATGTTTACTAATAATAGAGGAGGTAGTGATGGCAGAAGAAGTGAAATCAGATAAGGTAATCGTATATACGACACCAACCTGCGTTTTTTGTAAGAATGTAAAAGCATATCTAGAAGAAAAAGATATCGCCTATGAGACCATCGATGTTCTCGCTGATGCCTCAAAAGCTCAGGAGATGATCGATAAGTCGGGTCAGATGGGTGTACCGGTGACTGACTATAAAGGCACGATTATTGTAGGTTTTGATAAGGCCAAGCTCGATACCGTTACGGCCTAAGACCCTAGTGAGTTGCGAAACGAGGCCTTGCTTGTTAAGCTTATGGTATTAAGGGAGCAACGAGTCTCGTGGTCACCAAAAATCGTAATCAGAAGGCACAAACAGGGGCTCGAAAATCTCGAGTAGCAGGGAAAAACACAGGTCGTACCCAATCGAACCGTAAGCAAAAATGGTTAGCATTTGCTCTAATTATGGGGCTGATTCTGCTGGGCGGGGTGTATGCACGTATGAGTCAGGCCTACTCGAGCTATGGTAGGTCTGCGATTGTTAAAGTTGCTGCATCGCAATTGGGACATGCGGAGTGGGACGCGAGCGTTCTAGACTACACAGGAGGAGCAAAGCAACCATGGTGTGCGTATTTTGTTAGCTGGGTGTATAAGAAAGCTGGCTACCCCATGACTCTAGCCGATGATGGTCGGGTGCCATTAGCTTGGAAGCCAGGGGTAAGTGTTAAATCTTTATTTGAGAGTAAGAAAAAATTCTTTCCTCCTCAAAAAAATGGTGGTTATCAAGCAAAAGCGGGTGATGTAGTAGTTTTTGGTGAAGAGCGCAGCCACGTCGCAATCGTACAGGGTTATTACTGGAACTCAAATGGATTTATGTTAAGGACTATCGAAGGAAATACAAATATTACCTACAATCAAGCACCTGGTTCTGGTATCGATCGAGTGGTTGAGCGGGTATATACTGATGCAAATTCAGCCAATATTCTAGGTTTTGGTGAAGCTGAGGCATTTATACCCTGCAATCAGGGTGGCTATAAGTGCTAACAAGCATTCTTGGGGGCGGGCGCTTACATAAAATTAGCAGTGTCATACTGTCTGCGACCAGGCGACATCCCTATCGCACAGCATTTTTGGTCGGCTCTACCTACTTTGGGTATGTGATTTCATGGATGTTCACGTTACGAACTGCCGAGATTGCAACTGGTGTGGCAACCAAAATCGTAGCCATTACGGCTGCCATGATCATGGTTGCTACATTCGCGCTGGGGTATGTTTTTTTTGTTTGGCTAGTTCGTACACTCAAGCTGTCGATCCATGAGAAGAAATGGTGGCTCATACCTTTCGCTTGGGTAGTGGCTGAATGCGCGCGCGCGATACTATTTAGTGTTGTGTCCTTAGGTCCAGGAGGTAGAATTGGTTCCTTCTGGACATTTGGTAATGCCGGCTATTGGATAGTCTATACGCCGCTCGTATATATAGCGCGCTGGGGAGGGCTATACCTCTTGAGCCTAGCGGTAGCGTTTTTTGTAGTGACTGTTTTGCGTAGTTTGCGGTCTAAAAAATGGATAGAGCCTGTGCTCGTGGTGACTATTGCCGCACTAGTTTCACTTGCTGGTTGGGCAGCATATGCCGTACCAAACGGCCAGAAGCGCACGATAGCGGCCGTGCAGTTTGCAAATGAATTTAGTCCAGAAGCTTTCTCGACTTCTACTGCTGAGATGCTCGGCACTTTGCCCGAGAAAAGTGTCGATGCAATAATCTTGCCCGAATACTCGCATTTGTGGGAAAAAGACGCGGATAAGGATACGGCCGCTATCTCTCGTGTATTACGAGATACGAAGGGTGTAGTCATAGATAGTGTGCAAGAGCGAGCGGCTGGCTTGGGGCATAACCTCGTTACGTATCATCGAGCCGATGGGAGCCCGGTGTTCGAGCAGAAGAAATGGTTCTCAGTACCTGGCGGCGAGTATGTCCCGTATATTTATCAGGTAGTGCTCGCATACGCCGGACAAGAGCAGTTGCTGTTACACTTCCAAGACCAGAAGAGCGTTGAGCATGGCGACACGCACGAGGAACCATATCGCTTTGATGGCGATGCTTACGGCGGCCTGGCCTGTAGTGGGGCATTTGTCCCAGAGCTCTATCGCGGCATGACGATGCGAGGTGCGACCATACTATCAAACTCCGCATCCCTCGACACGATGGGAATATCCGACCTCTATCATATCGAGGCAAGACAAATGGCGAGATTGCACGCCGTTGCGAACGCTCGCCCGTTCATACAATCAGCACGAGGCGGGTTTAGTTATGTGATTGATAGCAATGGCGCGTACGTCGATGGGGTGACACAGCGTGGGTATAAATTAGTACATGGCGATGTGGTTACGAATAGTCGGATTACCCCCTATACGTTGCTTGGTGATTGGATTGTTTGGGTGGGCGTTACTAT
>CAZTHB010000012.1:0-20459 GCA_964613485.1 uncultured Candidatus Saccharibacteria bacterium | reverse complement strand
GCGCCCGCTATGCAGACGGGGGTAATGTACCTCTTACAGCGACGGATAAGACAAATGCTGCGCTCGGTAATTTTGCGTACAAAGAGATCAACCTCCGATTTGCGGACTGGCCGAGCGGGCGTGGCACTACGCAGGCGTTTTCGGTGAGTTATACGACAAGTAGCTTGGTGGATATTAAGGGTTCTAGTCGGACATTTTACGTCCCAAGTTTGGCGGAAGTGGGCGCGAATGAAAACTATAATGTCTCAGTCTCGGTACCGGCGAGTTTTGGGACGATGATTTCGACAGGTGCTCTGCCACAAATAGACGGGAGCGATGGCGATAAGGTGCGCTATCGGTTTGTGAATGCGAATGATTTGCTTGACCGTTCGTTTACGCTGATTTTTGGCGAGACGACAATCTATAAGGCAGATTTTACGTTTCCGCTCAAAAATACCACCAATCGCGAACGCGTATTTACGGTCACTCTGCCGCCTAATACACCGACTCAGAAGATTTATATCAACAAGCTTGATCCACAGCCATTAGCGACACGCGTCGACGCAGATGGAAATATCCTGGCAGATTATGCCGTGCCGGCGCGCGGGACCATTACGGTGCATACGGATATTTCTGCCCAAGTTACATATAAAGCATTTGACTTGTCGAAGGGCGGTAAGAAATCTGATATTCCGCAGGAACTTATACGCGACTATACCGGATCGACTCGATTTTGGCAGACTGATGACGCTGAGTTGCGTACTAAGGCACAGGAGGCAGTGTCTGGCAAGACGAACGTTGTCGACATCCTTCGTGCGTTACAGAAGCTCACAAATGACACACTGACCTACAATAACGAAAAGATCAAATACAACATTCGCCAGGGTAGTGGTCGTGCGTTGCGTAACCCAGATAATGCTGTATGTCTGGAGTACTCAGACCTCTTGATCGCCCTCTTGCGAAGTCAGGGGATTCCTGCACGTATGCCTGTGGGTTATGCCTATGCCGGCTCGCTCAAGCAGTCAAAGTCGGTGGCCGATTCTCTGCATAGCTGGGTTGAGGCCTACGTGCCAGGTATCGGCTGGATGAATCTCGACCCCACTTGGAGCGAGAAGTTTGATAATTTCGGCAAAAGCGATCTTGATCACTTTACTTTTGCTATCTGGGGTAGACAAGATGCTGTACCTGCTGCCGTGATGCTGGACAACACAGATATTAACTATCAGTATGAGCAGACCTCGATTACGTATGATTCATCGCTGGCCGTCACGCAGCAGAAAGGATCGGCTACTGCTAAGACTTACGTTGTGCTGCCGGGCGTGAGCTTTGTGCAATACTCAGCAACCGCCCCTGGCACTGAAGTGGGGGATAACTATGCTGTGCTACTCAAGCAGGCAGATGGTAAGACCCAGCGAGTGGTGATTGGGAAAATGGCACCATTGCAGAAGCAGGAGACTGGGTTATTTGCGTTCGGTGCGGCTTTTGCGAGTCCAATGCAAGTGGTGTTTGTACAGAATACCGAGGCTGGCGACATCGTGTACGGTGCTACCACAAGCACGATTGTGTGGTGGCCGGCAATCCTTGCGTGGAGCGTAATAGCTGGCATAATACTCCTGATTTTGTTAAAATTGAGCATCCGTCGACGTAGGCGTTTTCGTGAATCGGGTAAGTCACAGCACACACACGGCGGAACCGCTCGAGCACGTGAGATTATGGAACGCGCGTTAGCGGCACAGCATGACCCTGATAAGCTTGCAGCCGAGCAACAATACATCGAGAAAAAATGATGACCACAGACTCACCACACCCAAAGAAGATTTTGATTACGACGCCGATATACTATATTAATGATCGGCCGCATATTGGGCATGCCTATTCGACGATTGCTGCCGATACACTGGCACGGTATTGGCGTACGAAGATCGGCGCAGAAAATGTTCGCTTCTCTACTGGGACCGATGAGAACTCCAAGAAAACTATCGAGGCGGCACGAGAAGCCGAGCTTGCGATCCCTGAATACACGGAGAAGTTGGCTGCCGAATGGAAGCAAACGTGGGACGCATTGAAGATCGATTATGATGACTTTATTCGGACGAGTGAGCCACGACATAAGCAAGCTGTGGATGCATTAATTACGAAGATTCACGAGGCGGGTGATGTGACCAAGGGTGTCTACGAAGGACCGTACTGTTACCGCTGCGAAGCTTTTTATAAAGAAGAAGAGTTGGTCGAAGGCAAGTGCCCGATTCATAAAAAAGAAGTCGAGATCGTCAAAGAAGATAACTATTTCTTCGATTTGCCGAAGTATGCCGATAAGCTCACTAAATTGATTAAATCAGGTGAGTTTGAAATTCAACCAGAATCACGCCGGAATGAGGTGTTGGCATTTATCGAGCGCGGCCTTGAACCAATTTCGATCTCGCGCGCAAATCAAGAGATCGGGCTGACTCTCCCATTTGACGAGTCACAGAGGATTTACGTCTGGGTAGAGGCGCTCATCAACTACCTCACTGTCGCAGGGTATCCGGAAGTCGGGTATGAAGACTGGTGGAGTAATGTGACACATATCGTCGGCAAGGATATTATCAAGTTTCACTGCATAATTTGGCCAGCTATGCTGCTTTCTGCGGGAGTTGGGTTGCCGAAACGAGTAATCGCGACTGGCTTCTGGACGATTGATGGCGAGAAGATTTCAAAGAGTCTGGGGAATGCCATTGATCCTGTTGCCTTGGCCGAGAAGTATGGCAACGATGCGCTGCGCTACTACTTGCTACGTGAGATTCCGTTTGGTGCGGACGGGAATTTCTCAAGTGAGCGCTTTAAGTCAGTCTACGAGACCGAACTTGGTAATAGTCTCGGCAATCTCGTGCAACGTGTCGCGAGTATGCTGAAGAACTATAATGATGGGGAATATGACGGCATCGGCTTAAATAAGGACGATCGCTTTGATGTTACTAGCATCGAGACAGCGAACTTCCATGTGGTGTGTGGCTCATTGCAGAAACAACTTGATTATCTCAACGCACAAATTGAGCAGAATAAACCATGGGAATGGGTGAAGCATGATAAAGATGCGGCTGTGATTTTCTTAGCCTCACTCGTCGCGAAACTTGAGGATGTTGTGCGGGCTTGTGCACCAATATTGCCGCAGACGGCTAGTAAGGTTGCGGATATATTCCATGATGGCGCTATAAGCATCGACGGCGGGGTACTCTTCCCGCGCGTCGAAAGCGAGAGCTAGATCATGATCGTTGATACTCACGCACATCTCCACTTTCGTAGGCGAGAGAGTGAAGGTGATGATAAGCAGGCAGGAAGTTTTGCGACGAGCTTTGATGATCTAGCAGATGTATTGGAGCGAGCGCATGAAGCTGGGGTGACAGAGATAATAAATATCGGGGTCACGCCAGAAGATAGCCGTGCAGCGATGCGGCTGGCACGAGATAAGCAGTGGTCGGCTGATAAAACAGGCGTTCGTATGTACGCTACGGCTGGTATTCATCCGCACGAGGCTGGCTTGGGCGATCAAGCGCTCGATATCATTCATGATATGGCAGAGGATGTTGTGGCAATCGGCGAGTGTGGGCTCGACTACTTTCATAATGATGTATCGCCTGAGACACAAGAGTATATGCTGCGCGTCCAGATCGAGATAGCGCTGGAGCACGGATTGCCGGTCGTGTTTCACGTTCGTGATGCGTGGGCTGATTTCATTCGGATTATTGCAGACTATCCTCGCTTACGAGGAGTGATTCATAGTTTTACTGGTTACTCCGAAGAAGTTGTTTTGGCCATAAAGCATCCGGGCGAGCTGTACTTTGGGCTCAATGGAATCATGACTTTTACGAAGGACGAGGCGCAGCTTGAGGCAGCACGGCAGATCCCGAGGGAACGGCTACTACTTGAAACAGACTGTCCATTTCTTGCGCCAGCTCCGTATCGGGGGAAGCGCAATGAGCCGGCCTACCTGCCGTATGTTGGTGAGTTTTTGGCGACATTATATGGCTCGAGTGCTGATGACTTAGCCAAGCTGACGACTCAGAATGCCTACCAATTATTTGATATAGGGTTGTAAATGAAACGTTATTATTTTGACTATGCCGCCGCCACGCCGCTTGATCCTGATGCCGCGCAAGCTATGCGTAATGCTGAACAACATCTCGGCAACCCAGGTAGTTTGCATGCTGAAGGTAGGGCTGCTCGAGAACTGCTTGATCGCGGGCGCAAGGATGTGGCGCGCGTATTGAATGCGCGTGGTACAGAAATTATTTTTACGGCTACGGCTACAGAGGCAAATAATCTGGCGATCTTTGGTGTAATTACGGCTTGCGGCGATGATCAAGCCGATGTCTTAGTAGCTGCGACTGAGCACGCTGCAGTTCGTCGAGTGACGGATGTGATTCGCGCTAGTGGATATAGTTGTCGTGATATTGCGTTTAATGATCATGGCGTGTGTGACTTAGCTGTCTTAGAGCAGCAGATTACTGACAAGACCGTGCTCATTACGCTTAGCTACGTAACGAGTGAATTAGGGATCATTCAGCCAATTGGCGAGATTGCCAAACTTATCAAGCGCATACGATCTGATCGTACGGCGCGTGGTGTTGCAACTCCACTCTTACTCCATAGCGATGCGTCGGCGACAGCTGGGCTTCTTACGCTTGGAGTTGATCGTCTCGGAATAGATCTCATGACTCTCAGCTCGCCAAAGGTGTATGGACCACATGGCGCGGCAGTGCTCTATGTGCGAGCAGGTACGCCGTTGACACCGCACACTATTGGGGGCGGGCAGGAGTATGGTTTGAGGGCAGGTACCGAAAATGTACCCGCTATCATGGGATTTGCATCAGCACTAACAAAAGCAGAGGCGCAGCGAAAGGATGAGCTCAATCGCCTAGAGTCTTTGCGTGATCGCCTATGGGGCGCTTTGCAGTACATAGAAGGTGTACAGAGAAATGGCGAACGGAACATCTTGGCTAATACGTTGAATGTGAGCTTCGCGGGTGTAGACGGAGAAGAGCTAGTGTTGCGGCTCGATGCACTCGGCTTTGCGGTCGCGACTGGCGCTGCATGCGCCGAGTCTTCGCGTCAACCAAGCGAAGTATTGCTTGCACTCGGCTATGACACGGAGCGGGCGCAAGGGTCGCTCCGTGTCACGCTCGGCCGTGATACAAATCAAGTGGCGGTTGATGCGCTCGCCAAAGCCATCAAAAAAGTCGTACAATAAGCCTATGTATAAGCAGAAGCAGCAATCATCAAGCCTCACCTTAGCTTGCTTCTCTCCACTGGTCATGTTTCTGACGTTTAGTTTTGAGTTACTCGCAGCGATATGGATACTGATGCGTTATAGACTTGATCGTCGCGCGATCTTAATTATCTTGATATTGGTTTTCTTGGCTGTCTTTCAGGTAGCTGAGTATCAAGTTTGCGCTCAAGCTGGTGCACAGATCTGGGCTCGTATTGGCTTTATTGCAACCGCATTACTTATTCCACTTGGTACGAGTTTGATCAACGCTATCTCGCAGGACGAGCTAGGTAAGCGGCTTGAGTTGGTCTTGTGGCTTATCGCAGCGCTGTTTATCACTTGGTTCCTTCTCGTACCTACGAGTGTGGCGTTTGTATGGTGTGGCGGAAATTACTCGATCTACCATCTCGCGCCAGTGCTCGGCACACTGTATGGAATGTACTATTTTGGGGCCTTGGCACTGATGCTGCTGCAAATTAACCGACGCATGCATACGCGTCTCTCGGCTGCCAAGGCGCGTGGCCTAATGGGTCTCGGGGTGGGCCTGTCGGCATTTATTATTCCGACGTTGGTCGTTAATATCCTAGATCCTACTACCGTTCGCGCTATTCCATCGATCTTGTGCGGCTTCGCAGTTGTATTGGCGATCTTCCTGGCGGGTGTGGTAGCGCCTGCAATATTACGCCCACGTAAAGGGTGAATATGTCGAGGGGCCATTCGCATGAAGCACATCACTCGATAGGCCACCGTTTGCGCAGGTTAATCTTCCTACTGGTATGTGTATCTGGTATATTTTTGGTTAGTATTTTTGGGGCGGCGTACTATCTTTCGCCACAGGATAAGCTGAGTCCAGCCGATGCAATTATTGTAATTTCTGGCGGTCAGACGCGGACTCGGGCTGAGCGAGGCATAGAGCTCTACAAGCAGGGCGTGGCGCCTAAGCTAATATTTTCCGGAGCTGCACTTGATGACGGTCCGAGCAATGCTCATGAAATGCGGCTGCAGGCATTACGAGCGGGTGTGCCGGATAGTGCGATTCTCAGTGATGAAGAAGCTCGTACAACCTATCAAAACGCACAAAATACCAAGCGCTTCATCGACCAGATGGACGGTAAGTCGTTTATTTTGGTTACCTCGCCGTATCACCAAAGACGTGCCAACATGACTTTTAAGCATATTTTCGGTAGTGACTATCGGATCATAAATCAGTCTTCATACGATAATCGCTGGAGCAAGGCGACATGGTGGGCAACGCCATTTGGAGTATTCATTACTGGTTCTGAGCTCGCCAAAGTAGCATATATCGGCGTAACACAACATTACGAATAAATCCTTGACAGGATACGAAAAATGCATTAATATTTATCAGTCCACCCGACTACGGCTGTTACGTGGTCTGCACGCACCTCATTTTTAGATCGTTTAGTCCGCTGAGTGACGCAGAGGGGGGATCCCTCGGTAATGCGAGCTCATGCATACGGTGAGGCTGTCCGGGATTTCGGGGGGTGTCCCGGCAGCCTCACCACCTTCGTGGTAGTGGTTCGCAAGGGCCACAAATACCGCGTGACGGATCGAGTAATCACTCAACTGTCCGCTTGGATGTCTGGTTAGGTGCGCCAGGCATCCAAGTAATAATGGCGCTGTCGCGCCACGTGCAACAGCCGGCACAGGTTGCTAGGTTGGCCCCGGGGTCAAACCCGGAGCCAACCAACCCGTCGCTTCCATCTTGGGGGCGACGGATTTCTTTTTAATCAAGTAAACTATGACAATGACACAACACTCAACCACGGTATATGTAGGACTCTCGGGAGGGGTTGATTCGAGCGTGGCCGCCTTATTGCTTAAGCGAGCAGGTTATACCGTGGTTGGTGCGTATATGAAGAATTGGACGCGTGACATCGCTGGCAATCGTTGTCCGTGGGAGGATGACTTGCGGAGTGCTAAGAGCGTCGCAGCCCATCTGGATATAGAGCTCAAAGTATTTGACCTGCAAGAAGAGTATAAGCAACATGTTGTCGATGTGATGGTGGAGGCGTATCAGCGGGGGCTGACACCAAATCCTGACGTCCTGTGCAATCAAGATATTAAGTTTCGATTATTTTATGATTTGTGTCGAGCAGATGGGGCTGACATGGTAGCTACCGGCCATTATGCGCACTTGCAGGATGGCAGGCTCATGCAGGCTGTTGATGCAAATAAGGATCAGACGTATTTCCTCTATCGTATGCCTCAGGATGCAGCACGGCATGGTCTCTTTCCAGTGGGGGAATTGCACAAACCACAGGTGCGTGAAATGGCTCGTGAGGCTGGTCTACCTACTGCGCAGCGGCCTGATAGTATGGGGCTTTGTTTTGTAGGCAAGATTCCGTTAAAGGATTTTTTGGAGGAATTTTCAGAACTCCACCCAGGTGAAGTTGTTGATGAGAAAGGTCGAGTACTGGGCACTCACGATGGGGTCGAGCTATTTACTATTGGCCAGCGGCATGGGCTCGGTATCGGTGGCGGAACCCCGTACTATGTGTTGTGCAAGGATTTACAGACTCGCAAAGTCGTGGTGACTACTGACCCGACAATATTGCAACGCGATCATTATATGATTGCCGAAGCAGTATGGTGGCACGAGCCTGAGCCAGGCAAGGTATATCAAGTGCGCATCCGCCACCTAGGCGAGCTCCTGCAGTGTACGCTCACTCAGGAGGGTCAGCATTGGCGTATTCAGTTGACCGATGGCGTGCATCGTGGAGTGGCAGCAGGCCAACATGCGGTGCTGTATGATGGCGATAGTGTGCTCGGTGGCGGAGTGATCGCTTAAATTAACAGAGCTTTGTACCTGGCGTGAGAACACGCTTATGCTAAAATAGTGAGTGATATTAGATAATCAGGAACGATTACACTTACTATGGACGAAGCAAAAGAAAAGTCACAAGGTTCTGCGCCAGATCTTTCATCGAGCTCTATGGCCTATATGCCGAAGTCGAAATCTGCCCCCGAAGAAGATAATGAGCTTAGGATAGACAAGAAAGCGGAGAAAAAAACGCTGGCTGATCTGCCAGATCAGCTCGAGGCGGATACAGATACTGCATCGGATGGCATTAAGGTGATGGTAAATGGTAAACCTAAAGCTGAGGTGCCAGTCAAATCTAAGCCAGAGCCGGACGCGAAGCCTGCTGCCGTTTCCGAAACAGAGACGCATCACGCTCATGTTGCGCCGACCCAACTTCACCCTGACGAAGCAAAGGCGATGGTGCAGCCGAAGGTCACGGCTGAGCATGAGCCTAAATCAAAAAGCGGCAAAGGTGCGATGATGTTGGCCGGGCTACTGCTGATCGTCGCTATAGGCGTTGGCTATATGTACTATGCTGCTCGCGCTCAAGTGACGAAGCTGAATAATGAATTACAACAAGCAAATTCTGATAAAGATGCCCTCAAGGCGCAAGTGAGTACTGCACCATCGGAAGAAGCTAGTGCATTGGCTGTGTCTGGCGACACGAGTGATAAGCGGTCCATACCTGAGATCGGGTTATACTATAAGCTTACTAGTAGCAGTAGTCGTGTGACATATGCCTATTCCGAGAATCAAGATGGCGCAGGCGCTGCGCATAGTGTCGTTTCGTTTTCATCGACATCGCTTATAGCCGCCGAACGCAAGGTTCTCAAGGCAGGTGCAGCGGCAACGTGTGCGGCAAATGCTGGACCTTTGGGCAGCCTGACGTCATATAAGGGCGCAGAGTCAGTTGAGGGTGTGGTGAGTGGTGCGAAAGGTAAGTTTTCTGATCTAAAGGTAGATAATAAGACGACATTCAAGCTAGGCGAGACATACTATGTCTTCGCGTCTCCACAGCAGCAGAATTGCAGTACGAATAGTGATGTGGCGAAAGTTCAGGCAACTGATCGCACATTGATTTCTGAACTACTAACTACGTTGTCGGTCAAATAAGGACAGCTTATGCAGCCTGACGAACGACCTACATTAAGCACCCCGGCACCGCAGATCTATATGCCAAGCGCAATCAATTCGCCGCACACTCCTCGTCCTGAGAATGAAAAGTATGTGACGGATCGAGAACCTACACCACCACCACTTCCGCCATCAAATACACCCAAGAAGCGGGGCGGTCGTATATTTACGAGTCTGCTAATCCTGATTCTACTTGGTTCAACTGGGACTTTTGCGTATCTCTGGTATAGGCAGCGTCAGACCGCGGCAAATCAAACCGCAACGCGCCCCACGCCAACCCCAGCCCCGCAAGCTCAATCTGATAACTTGCAGGTATCACAGCTATTTTCGCAGTCCGATGATGGAAAACAGAAGCAAAATTTGATTACGAATATCACGGTACCGGCCACATATAGGGTGCAGTCGGAGCTTAATCCTTGGCAAATGGAATTAGGGACTGCGGGGCGTTCTTTATGGTCGTTGCACCTTGCTGATGGATACAAAAATGAGCCTACTGGGGCGAGGGTCGGCTCAATTACTGCAATTGATCTGCACGACTGGCTTAAGGCCGATGATGAAGTCGTAGTCTCGATTGGAGGCGCGTCTGATATATTTAGTATTTTGGGAGGCCCACATAAGGCCGTCCAAAAGCAGGCAATGCTCACAAACCTTGAAGTATTGTTGGCTGCGAAAGAAACGGATGTGAAGAAATATTTACCCACCCCTACGAATAAGGTACTCTTCCCATTCACGAGCAATGCTTCGGCAGCAGATTGGGTGAAGCCAGAGGTTATTTCGAGGGATGGCTGGACAGGCTACACGACGATCGGGCAGATGCGCCAGAATACCGGCTACAACCCGCATATGTATGCTGTGATGTTGACAAAAGTAAAAGATATCTCTGGTACGGACCGAAAGCTGCTCGTGTTCGCTGATATTCTGCTTAACGATACGCTCGCCCTTAAATCAGCGAGCGATCTTGCGGGCGTAGGTAATGACATAGAAACTGCTACGGCTGCTATTCAGAAAGATGGCAAGTATGGTGAGGAGGCGACTGGCATGTACAAGAAGCTTCAAGAAATTCTCAATAGTTTGAGGGTCAGCGTCAATGCCGGGTAGTCAGGCGTATCATTTTTCTACATACATAGCTCATGAGTCTGATTTGCCGCACGTGGAGGAGTCATTTCTGGACTCTCTCTCTGGGCCCGCAATAATAGGGCTAGCATTTATAGCTGCGAGCCTTGCAATACTGATCGTATTGCTTGTTTCACGATTGACATCAAGTCAGCGCTCTCAAGTCGAAATAAATAATAAAGGTACATCTCAAAATTAAATGAACGTTTGTCAGCCCGTGTATAAAATTGAAGAGGCACCCAGTTGGGTGCCTCTTGTTTGTATATGATCGCAGTAGCGTTAGTTCCCGATGATCGGTTCGCTATTGGGGATACACGGTTGGTTGGCAGAGATAATCTCCGGGTTACAGCGGGGCAGAGAGGTGGTCGACGGTGCAACTGATGTCGTCGTCGACGTGGTTGTCTGCACGGGGTTGCCGCTGTCTCTCGTCGTGAGGATCGCTACCGTTAGCAGCAGGGCCACGAGGAGAGCCAGGAGGAACGTAAGATGCGGTTTCTTCAAAGGTTTCTGCTTTCTCGAGCTGGATTTGGTCGGATTTCGAGTATTCATATTATACTCCTATAATGCCATTTTGTCAATACTTACAGCTATGACTTTCTTGCAGCATTCGCATCGAAGAGTCTTTGCCATGTGATAGGTCCTACAATACCGTCTTGTGCGATGCCGCTCTTCTGTTGAAATACTGTTACTGCTGCTTTAGTTTTGTCGCCATAGATGCCATCTACGGCACCTGGATCATATCCGAGGTCCTTGAGTCGTCCCTGGATGAGTGTGACACAGACATTGCGGCTACCCATGCCATTTGTTTGCTGCGAGCAGTCTGGCTGTGGTGTTGGGGTAGTGGCTGGCTTTGATGCTGGATTTGATACGGCGACAGTTGGAGCTGGTGTGGCGGGTACTGGAGTGGCTACAGGGTTAGATGTAGCCTTAGCTTCCATGAATCCAGATTGAGTTACGTTGTATATATTCTTAGCCGGTACTCCGTTTTTTGCTGGCTGGATAAAGGTGGCTTGCCAATCTGCCTTCACATTGAAGTAGTCATCAGCGTTACAGTCGAAGGTAGCATGGAGTACGGCAGACTGGTTCGCATCGCTCCCTCTGCAGATCTCTTGCAGTGTAGTCCCGTCGGTATAGCACATAATGTCGTTTCCATCCCAGCAGTGAGCTCCATTAGCGCTTCTGTGTGGTGCATCGTTATCAACTGCGCCAAGTGTGTGAAGCAATTCATGGGCTGGTGTAGTGTTTGGCCAGCAGTCAAGGTAGACGACTGCTGAGGCATCGATGTTACTGTACTCACCGTCTGGGCCAAAGGCCGCCTCTCCACATGCTGACCCATCACCCTTAGAAAAGATTAGATAATGAATCGCACTGCTCTTAGCAGCATTCTTAATTGCGCTTTGTAGTGCTCTCATCCTTCGGTCATTTACTACACCGTCATACCAGCTTCCGTCAGTTTCTAGATTAACGTTATAGACCATAGGAGTACAATTGGTTGCACTATTTTGTAGGAAGCGCCAGTGCATGATGTTGTTTTTGTTTTGGACAGCCGAACTCCATATGAGCTGCGTTTCCATAACCTGGGCTGCACGAAGTGCCTGATAATTATCTGTGTTTGTCCATGGGTTGGAAGATGTACCTGCGACGACTATAGCAATGCGCTTGCCGTCGTTACCATTGCCAAAGCATTGGGTGGCAGTTGGTTGGAATGGGTTTGGTGCCGACCCATCTAGGAGCTGTTTGGCGGTATCTGTCTTTATCTCGGTTTTTTCAGCCTCTGACACTTTTATCATTTCGGGCGCTATAGGCGCTTTGCCTGACTGCACCGCATTAACAGTCGCTTCTGACGACTGTACCACCAACTTGTCGGCTGCTTGTTTCCGCCTTGTAGCAGCTTCGTTGGTTAAGATTTTAGGGTTTTCTATGTCTGGCCCGTGAGAACATAACTTACGGCCTTTAGCATCCTTCTGATCACTCTGCATTTCAAACATGCCCTGACACTGATGCCAGGTCTTATTTTTAACCTTCTTTAAATTACGGTATTCTTTGTTATTGGCAATTTTCGAATTGATACCGGCATCGTAAGGATCGGCGGCGTAGCTAGCGAAGACTAGGACAGTTCCAAGCACGAATAAAGCGGAGGCTAGTAGTATGGCTTTTTTGACACTGAATTTACTCTTTTGTAATTTTGTTTTGCTGACACGAGACTTGGGCGAAGTGCGTTTTTGTTGAGACATCGAACTTATACGTCCTTACATTATTATTGTTATGTTTAATACTAAGCGATTTCTCAGTCTGCGTCAAAAAACACCATGCGTTTCTCCAAGATACAAAAAAACGTATGCGGATGGTATAATCTCCAGATATGAATGCAGACGGTATCCGCAAGAAATATCTAGACTTCATGCGCGCACAAGGGCATGTGGTGATCCCGCGCGCTAGCATCGTGCCAGATGGCGACCCTACGACGCTCTTTACCGGCTCTGGCATGCAGCCAATGGTGCCATATTTACTTGGTGAACCGCATCCGGAAGGGACGCGTTTAGTTGACTCGCAGACCTGTATCCGTGTGCAGGACATAGACGAGGTGGGCGATACAAGTCATACGACATTCTTCGAGATGCTCGGCAATTGGTCATTGGGTGATTATTTCAAGAAAGAGCAGATTCGTTGGTTTTGGGAATTTCTAACTATTGAGCTCGGGCTTGATCCAAATAAGCTCTATGTCACTGCCTTCATTGGTGATGATGAGCTTGGCATCCCGCGCGATGAAGATGCTGCCAAGATCTGGCAGGAACTCTTCGAGTCGGCTGGCGTGGAAGCAAAGATCGTTGGAATCGGATCATGCGAAGACGGTGATCGTGATGGTATGCAGGGCGGACGCATATTTTATTATGACGCGAAGGAAAACTGGTGGAGTCGAGCGGGCGTACCAGCCAATATGCCGATAGGTGAACCGGGTGGTCCAGATAGTGAAGTATTCTATGATTTTGGTGATGAATATCATGATGCGAGCTATGGCGAGCCGCATCCTGCGAGTGATTCACCACGCTTCTTGGAGATCGGGAATAATGTCTTCATGCAGTACATCAAGACCGAGGATGGTTTTGAGGCACTGCGCCACCAGAATATTGATTTTGGCGGCGGACTTGAGCGGCTCGCAGCAGCAGCAAACGGAAACCCAGATGTGTACCGCACAAGCCTACTGTGGCCGATCATTAAGCAGTTGAGTGCAATTTCCCACTTGCCGTATGAAGGCAATGAGGCGGCTATGCGAGTCATAGCAGATCATGTACGTGGTGCTACCTTCATGGCGGTGGACGGCATACGACCGGGTAATACGGCCCAGGGGTATGTATTGCGTCGCCTCACACGTCGTGCGATTCGTCGTGGCCTTCAGATTGGTATCGAGTCGGGGCTCATGGCAGCGATCGTGCCGACCGTTATTGATATATATAAGGAAGCATATCCGGAAGTTGTTGAGCAAGCCGGCAATGTCCTCGAAGCTTTGCGTGCTGAGGAAGAGCAGTTTCGTAAGACGCTCGAACGTGGTTTGCGTGAGTTTGAGAAGCGTACCAGCGAGCTTGATTTCTCGCAGCGCCCCCCGCAACCTACTGGTAAGCGCCTGCCTCTTACTGGCAAGTTGATCTTCCAGCTCTCCGATACCTATGGTTTTCCGGCCGAGATGAGCCTCGAAGAAGCCGAACAAGAAGGTGTGCCGATCGATGAAAGCTGGCAAAAAGAATACAATCGCCTGCTTGATGAGCAAAAAGAACGTTCCCGTACCGCTACCGCAGGGCAGTTCAAAGGTGGCCTGGCGGATCATTCTGCAAAGACAGTCCAGTACCATACCGCGACTCACTTGATGTACCGGGCACTACGCAACGTACTTGGTGACCACGTTATGCAGCGCGGAAGTAACATTACTCCAGAGCGTCTACGTTTCGACTTTTCGCATCAGGATAAGATGACGCCAGATCAAATTGCCGAAGTTGAGAGAATCGTCAATGACGTCATTGCGCGAGATCTGCCGGTGAGTTTCATTGAGATGGAAAAGGACGCCGCTTTTGAGGCTGGTGCACTCGGTGCATTTGGTGAGAAATATCCTGATGTCGTGAAGGTTTATACGGTGGGGGATAATGATGGTGATTGGTATTCGCGTGAGATTTGTGGCGGACCGCACGTGCCACATACTGGCGAGCTTGGTCATTTTCGCATCGTCAAAGAAGAGAGCTCTTCAGCGGGCGTGCGACGCATCAAGGCTGTCCTCGAATAACGATGATTGATCACGAAAAATGGTTTCGTGAATCAGTTAGGATTGCGCAGCGTGCGAGCTGTCAACGGCGAAAATGTGGAAGCGTGATCGTAAAAAACGACGTTATTATCGGGTCAGGCTATAATTCACCGCCACTGGATGATGAGGCACATCGTCGCTGTGATGTGCCTGTAGATAAGCTCGCGAAATATCCCACCGATAAGACCTGTTGTGTGCATGCAGAGCAGCGGGCGATGTTTGACGCACTGAGGCGGCACCCCGAAGAGATCATCGGAGCGAGCCTGTATTTTGCGAGCATTAATGAACAAGGCGAAATGCTGTATTCGGGGTATCCGTATTGTACGCAGTGCTCTAAGCTCGCGCTTGATCTGGGTTTAAGCTATTTTGGGCTTTGGCATGAAGACGGCATTAAGATGTACGACACGACGCACTATCATGAGCTTTCCTGGGAGTCAGCCAAAAAAAGACCTCACGATATGTCGTAAGGTCTAGAGTAGTTTAGGTAGCTACTTGCGTTACTTGTACACGCTTCCAGCCGAGCCGAACCGCATAGCGTCTGCGGGTTGCGAAGAGAGTTGAAGACCAGATTGTTGGCCGTTTTTCTTCTGTGCACAGATGCAGGATCCGATATTCATCGACCCAGATGCCGACATGCGCGCCGTACGGATCTTCGGTGGGCGCATACAGCACGAGGTCGAGCATCTGTGGTGAGTTGGTAATCGTATCGAGCGTCTCGGTGTCTTCCCACAGTTCGCTTGAACGATGGGGAGGCACTGGACGCCCGAGGGCTTCGAGTACGGTGTAGGCAAAGAGCTGGCAATTGGCGCGTGGATTTTCTTTGGTGAGTATTTGACCAGGGATTCTGGTGTAGTCGTATGTGACTTCGAAGAACCAGTCGGGTAGTACAGCAAATTCTACGGGCAATTGTTCTTTAAGGTGCAGCATATCTGTATTATACCAGGCTAACGATTTGGCGAATTGTATTGTTATGCTTGGCTATTGTTCTGTATACTGAGCATAACAACAATGAGGAGTGGTGAGATGAAATTTGCCCTACGAACGGCCGTGGTATCTGCAGTAGTATTAATGGTTGCGATAGTATTGGGAGCAAACTCAGCCCACGCAGCGACGAGCACCTGGACAGGCGAGGGCTCAGATACGAACTTCTCTACCGGCGCAAACTGGGATGTCGCCCCGACACTTGATGGCTCAGATGAGCTTGTATTCCCAACCGCTGCTACCGGCTCTCATCTACCTAATAATGATCTGACCGATGAAACATTTGTATCAGTCACGTTCTCTGGTAACTATTCAGTAGAGAATTACGTACTTTCAGGGAATAGCTTTACGCTGACTGGGGGCATCACCTCTAATGGCACTGCTTCAAATAGGATTTCTGCCCCAATAGTATTTACCGGCGACCAGACAATCACAGTGGGGAGCGGGAATGGTCTAAACTTACAGGGTATTTTAAGCGGTAGTGGAAATCTTACGAAAGTCGGCACTGGTTACCTTGACTTAAATGGGGTGAATACATTTACTGGTAGCTTAACAGTTAGTACTGGCGGCGTATACGTGTATGACAAGAGCGGACTTGGTACTGATGCTGGCGGTACAATCGTCGAAGATGGGGCGTCACTGTCTATTTATGTGGCAGAAGGCGACAAAAATGGCACCATCACTGAACCCTTTACGCTCAACGGCTTGAATAGCAATGATCTTGCCCAACTGTCAATTGGTGCGATTTGTGGCTACGATAACTGTACTGATAGTGACATAACTCTCTCGGGCGCTATCACGCTTGGTGCTGACACAGCCATAACTTCTACTGGCACTGTACGGGTTACCGGTACGATCACTGGGAATCATAATATCGATGTGTTGCCCGGAGATTACATTACGCTAATCATCAACTCATCAGCAAATGGGTCTCTTACATCTAATGGTACATATACTGCATCACCCACATCTACGACATATGATGAAGATTTGCCTTCAACGTACATCACATTGCGTAATTATCAAACAGGGATTTTGGTGAATGGGAATTATGCAGGTATATCGGTTGGTATGAATGGCATATTGAAGGGTTCGGGTACGGCAGTGAACTCAGTCTTCATTAGTACGGGTGGCGTGATAGCACCAGGCGCTTCGCCAGGATGTATCTCTGCTGGAACTAATCTTTACATAAGTGGTGAATATCAGGCCGAGCTAGCGGGGACCACAGCCTGTACGGGATACGATCAGCTTTCAGCGTCTGGTACTGTTGTAGACGTAACTGGCGGCACATTGACTGTTACTTTGCTAGATAACTATGTACCCAAGCAAGGTGATACTTTTACTATTATTGATAATAAGGGCGCAAATCCAGTGGATGGCACTTTCACGGACCTAGCCGAAGGTGCAACTTTCCAGGTCGGTAGCGTAGTATTCCGTATAAGCTACATCGGTGGCGATGGGAATGATGTGACCGTAACGGCCGTGACAGTACCTGCCTTGCCGAAGACAGGTTTCGCGAAGCTGACAGATGTTTTCGGTCTCAAGCTGCCGTCGGGCTTGCAACGATCGTATTTACAGTATTGGGCGCTTTGCATCTCTCAAAGACATCACAACGCGGATAAGTTAGGGCTCTCGTGAATGGAGCGTAGTCAGCACACACACAATCAAGCGCCACAGTCAGATATCCCTGAAGATTTCTGGACTCCAGCAGAGCGTAGCTACGTCTATACGCGCTTGAATGGCTTGGCGGCGTTTTACGAGCATATAGTCGCGCAGCAGAATTTGGAGAATAAATCAGCCTCTCCAGTGACAGAACGCGAAGAAGAATCTGTTCCCGTGCGCGTCGCGACACCACGTCCCCACAAGTCAAAACAAGTAATGTCGCTAAAAGAAAATGGGGCTCAACTGGCGTCTGCGAGTCTCGCATTTATGCCACAGCAAACACTGAGTGAGACCTTTGATCTCAAGTATTCTCCCGGTCAGGGTAGCAAGAAAAAATCGCGCAAGAAGCTTGCGCATGTGTTTATTGCACTCGCAGTGGTCATTAATCTGGTTGGTTTGGGCTTCGTCGTGAGAGCAACACTCAAGAATAAGGTGATATTACAGGACGTTACAGCGCATGCTGATCGAGTGCAGACTGAGCCAAGATCTTTACCGGTCGACGTCCCTGAGGAGGCTCCACCTACGGAAAGTGATTATGTAAGTCATGTTGTGGCGGCGGATGAGCCGCGGTACCTGCAGATTCCTAGCCTCGGAGTGAAGGCTCGAGTGCTTAGCCTGGGTCTGACCGCGACCGGAGCATTTGATGCACCAAAAAACATTTTCGATACTGGATGGTATACGGCTAGCTCTAAGCCAGGCGTTGGTGCAGGTGCGGTTTTGATTGATGGTCATTCGACTGGACTGACAAAAGAAGGCGTTTTTACGCGACTTGGAACGCTGGTGGCAGGCCAGAAGATAGTTATTACACGCGGTGACGGCAGTGTTATATCGTATAGTGTTGTAAAAGTACAAAAACTACCAAAAGATCAGGTTGATATGAGCTCACTACTGCTGTCGCAGAACCCCAAGAAACAGGGTCTCAATCTTATTACGTGTAGTGGCTCATTCAATCAACGAGACTTTAGTTTTTCTGAGCGTACACTCGTGTACGCAGTGGTAGATTAAAAAATCCCCACGCAGAACGTGGGGTGGTGCTTGTTGATGGCTGACGTTTAGAGCAGCGTCTTGACTGCAGATGGCCGTAATGCCGTCGTGCCGACCTGTTGAGTGAGCCTCCTGAGCCGTCGTCGCACTTGGCGCGGCTTGATGCCATAGTTCTTGCGCCCGCAACAAAGAAGGTATTGATGGACCACCTTCTTTTTTGTCTGCGGCAGCCTGGCTGTGTAAAGAATGTACCAGGCATGGAGATCACTGTGGTAGCTCCATCGATAGCGCAGTACCATGCCATCGATTTGGATGATTGAACCATTGAAGGTAATTGCGAAGTCATCCTCTTGAAACTCGTGGTGGTAGATACGCGGCGCTTCGCCGAATGCTTCAGTCCAGATGTCGAGCGCGTCAAATAGCTTGCGCTTGGCGCCCGGATAACGCTTGTATAGCTTCCTGTAGGCATCAGTACGTTCGAGATGACCCATAATTCTCCTATAGGGGTGCGAGTTCTGAGCCTAGTGTCACAGATAATTGATCATGTATCAAGGATAAGAAAAATCCCGTCCTCTCATAAGAGTGGACGGGGATGGTTCGCAGTCTGGAAACTTAGTCTGCTTGAGCAGATGCTCGGCTCTGACGACGCGCTTTCTCGGCGCGCTTGCGCTTCTTCTCGCGCTTGTTCTTAACCGCGCGCCGCTTGTTCTTCCGTTCGATCGTGGCGCAATCAGCCAACCAGCGCTCATGTTCGGCGTCGATGATGCGTGCTGCTTCACTGACGGTGTCTTCCTGCCTGCCTTGCACGCTGTGCACGATGTGCGTTCTCGGTAGCGCCGGCCACAGGCTTGAGATGGTTGCGATCTCGAGCATGCCAGTTGCCAGTCTAGCTTCCATCTCGTCAGGGTTGAGGTCACCTCGACCCTGGAGTCGAGCGGTCAAGATCTCACGAAACTTGATTGCTCGAATCCCGGCGTTACGCTCGAAAAGCGATACCCGTTCGAGCGCCGACATCCTTTCTCCGTCCTCAAACGAAGGCCAGGGGAGAATGGCGATGAATGTGATGGGGCATTCCGGGTGGAAAGCCATGAGCTGTGCGGCTCCCTGGATCTCAAGGTCGATGATGGTTGGCTTGGCGTGGTCTGGTTTGCAGGTGGCGTATGCCTTACCTGCAAAGCTCGCCCACTCAAGCACGTCACCCCTCTCGACGGCATCACAGATCTGGCCGAGAGTTTGGTTGTAGATGTATTTCCCCGGGATGTCGGTGGGGCGCTCACTGCGGGAAGTCAGGCTTTGCCCATAGGTCAGGTATTGCTTCATGAACAGCAGGAGCTGAATCGTGGTTGACTTGCCACTGCCGGATGGGCCGACAATGGCGAAGACAGGAGCAGGTGGGTAGGGCAGCGGTAGGTGCTTCATGACTCTCTCTTTTGGTTGAGCGGACATGTATATAACTGAAAACTTTACTAGATTTTGACTCAAATATCAATATTCAAGAAGGCCCGCCCACTCTTGCGAGCGGACGGGCAGCGATCTCTCAAGGAGTGATCAGTATTAGTCGAATGCGTGTCGCAGACTCTCCTGCTGAGCATCGGCGACGGCGACGACACCCGCCATGAAGATAAATGCGCCGACAGCAGAGGTAATTGCTGCTGCGAACACAAGGCGCTTGAGTTTGCGTTTCATGTCATTTCCTCCAGTCAGAGTTACTCGGGGTACTGCATGTGATGTGTCAGTCGCTGGTTCAGCTCGTGGAGAAGCCGATATGCACCGATTCCCAGGGCGATAACGGCGCCGATGAGCATAGTTTGCTTCATGGCATACTTCACTACCGGTTCAGTAGTAACCGTGGCGCATGGCATCTTCTTCGGCCGCGCCAGCAATGGCGGCGCCGATGAGAAGTGCTCCGAAGGCACTGACAGCCAGGACGGCCGCAGCGATGATGAGTCGTTTGACGGTTCGGTTCATGGATGGCTCCTTGGTTTCTACTGGGCGACTCGGATAGCAGCTGGTGCTCGGTGCATGCGCTCGTTGCGGATCTGCTTCGTCTCAGCGAGCTCTTGCTGATGATCTGCCAAGCTGGATTTGGCGAAAGAGTGAGCGATGGCTAGTGCAACCAGGCCGATCACAAGCCCTGTGGGGTCGCTCGGTGCCCAGCGCAGGTAGCCGTAGATCACCAAGAAGCCGATGGCCTCGAGGTTGAACTTGATCTTGCCCGACATGAATGCGCCGTTGATCTCGTGTCC
>CAZTHB010000011.1:0-22728 GCA_964613485.1 uncultured Candidatus Saccharibacteria bacterium | reverse complement strand
GGCGATGCGCTCAAAGTGGGCTTCGCAATTCGTAAGCCAAAGATCGTACTGTATGGCCTAAAGTTTTATGATCAGATCCAAACGAATGAGGACTTACTCGGCGAGCTTGGCCCAGTCGAACTCGGAAAAGGCTGTATTTATATCAAATCCCTTGAAAGCATAGATCAATCTGTCTTGCGTAAGATGATCCATAACGCATACCACTACAAGCTAGTCCAGGAAACACCATGACATTTCAAGCCTATATCAACAATATCCAAGCCAAGACTGGCAAAGCCCCTGACGATTTTCTCAAGCTCGCCAAAGCAGCTGGCCTGCTCAAACCGGGCGTGAAAGCAACCCAGATTACCGATTGGCTGACGAGTGAGTTCGATCTCGGACTAGGTCATGCGCGAGCTATCTATACCATCATGAAGCCACATATGGGAAGCGATGGGTAATCCTCTCGCCATCATCCTACTAGTCGTGGCTGTCGGATTCCTATTTAGCTTCATCGCAGCCCTATCGGTGCGGAGTATAGTGTCTATCTCTGCAGACTACCGACAGCAAAAATACCACAAACTCACTGACGAAGAGATAGATAAAATCACGTCCGCCACCACGCCTTGCCGTTTTGCTCATGGTCTCAGTGGTCCAGGCTTGGATAAAGAAGCCACAATTCACATTGACACAACCAGCGTCATCATCATTCATCCTGATAAACAGACTGAAAAGCTTAGATTCGTCGAAATTGCTCGAGTTGAATGCCCGGACCCTGGCACCTTGTATATCTTGCCAAAAAACCTCAAAACCATCGCTATAAAAGATGACGGCCGGTGGGGTGTATACTTCGGAGATCATTGGGCCGTACGTGCATACGGGACACTTCCATTCAGATGGCAATACAAGGCGCACGAAGCCTGGGGGGCAGATCGGCTTGCGATAGCCTACTACCTCCGCATCAGTCGAGCCTTAAATAAATCCTAGCGCCCACTCATACAGCGCCATACGAATTGGCAGGCCATATCCGGCCTGACGAAAATACGCTGCTCTTTTATCGCTATCAACCTCGGCCTTGATCTCATTCACGCGCGGTAATGGGTGCATGATAATGCTATTTGGCTTCATCTTCGCGAGTTGCTCTTGGCCCAGCTCATATTGCTTAGAGACCGCCTCGTAATTCACCCCTTCAGCCAGGCGCTCCTTCTGAACGCGTGTCCAGTACACCACATCCGCATCCTCCAGTACGCCATCAAGTTCGCGCGTTTCTTTATAGCTAAGCCCATGTTCTGTCAGATGATCTTTGATGTCCTGCGCCATCTCGAGACTCTCTGGCGCGACGAAGGTGAAGTGTACTTTCGGAAATTTCGAGAGCAAATAAACCAATGAGCGGCCGGTGCGCCCATTTGCGAGATCACCCCCAATAATCACTCGAAGATCATCGGTCCTACCCAACTCTGATTTGATCGTATAGAGATCGAGCAAGGCTTGCGTAGGGTGCTGACCACGCCCATCACCACCATTAATAATCGGCACATCACTCACTGCTGCAGCGCGTTCGGCTGCCCCTTCTTCATGGTGGCGCATGACGATTGCGACGGGCCGATATTGGTTGAGTACACGAATCGTATCTTCGATCGTTTCGCCTTTTGACGCCGATGAGAATTCACGGGCATTCTCAGTACCAATCACGCCAAGCCCCAGATTGTGGGCAGCGGTCTCGAAACTCAACCGGGTACGCGTAGATGGCTCGTAGAAGAGTGTAAATACATGAGCACCTCTACCTCGTTCTTGCAGTGATGCAATCTTCTTCGGGTCACCTAGTGCGTCAGTGTGTTCGTCCGCGCGAGCAAATAAAAGCCCCAACAATTCTGGGGTAAAATCTTGGCCTCGCAATATGTGCCTCGTGGTAGCTTGATCGATCATTGTCCCTCCTTCGTATTAGTGCCCAAATTGTCAGAATTATAGCACGCGCGACCGACGGCATAAAGATTGATTTGCATGAAGATTACGATATAATTACCTGCACTATCCAGTCGATACCAAGGCAGGTATACAGAGTGACGACGCACGCACCTAAGGACAACCCCGCTGACACGACGGCACGGAAGCCAGAGCACCCACTATTCATGATGGCGTGGATTTTAGGCACAATCATCGGTTTTCCAATCACCCTTGGCCTGCGCCGATTCAAAGGCGCGCAGTTAGCCATCACGATACTCATTCTGGTCGGGACTTTCACAATCACGTTGATGATTGGCAATCAGCACCATGCTCGTGCAATGTCGCAGTATCGAGAGCGAGTAGATGCCATCACAGCCGAGAACCAGGAGGTCATCCGTAGCAATGCACGAAATCAAGCAGCCTGGACTCCGATGGTGGTGGAGCTACCCTCTCGCCCCAACTTCGATTCGGAGACCCGCGAATGGTCATTCGCGAGCAAGTCCACGGAATGGCTGTTTCCTGACTGGACGTTTCCGATCAAGGATATGCAGGGAGTTACTTTTGACAGCACGAGTGGCGTGCTAACAAAGACCATCTGGGTGAATGCAGAAGGACGCTTCTACGAGAATGAGCCCACCTGGCTGTGGGATCGACAGCAAAAGAAGCTACCCCAGAAACCAGAATCAAACGTGGCTGGTGATGCAGTCTTCGCGACCTATATCGCGCTCATAGTCATTGTCTGGCTGGCATGGTCGGCCAAGCAAGCAATGAAGGCACGAGACGGCCGCGTGCAGCTTGACGCGGAGAGAAGCGCTGCCAGGCAGCACGCCGCAACCACTCCTGCATGACGAACTGGTGCCATATCATTCTTCGCGATCGAGTTCCATACTCGATCGCGTTTCTTATTGACAGTAGATCGCTAGAAGTATATAGTTTCATCCATTCGTACCTTGTCGCAACACAGAGGAGAACCATGTCTACAACTACCGAAGAAGATGTTACCGCACAAGTCCCGATGTCAGAAAAACCTTGGGTGAACATCAGCGCCCTCACCCCACGTACACAGATCCTGATCAAGGCAACCTTCGACTCAATCACGCTCGTGGTAACGGACCCAGCCCAACAGCTCGTTCTCGTCCGCTCGACACCGCGCCGTGAAAAACTCGAGGAGCTGGATGCCAGCCAGCCCTGCCGTCTCGGATGCTCACCTACCCGTAAATACCACGGCGGCACCACTTACTACATCGAATCCCCCAGCGACACAGAATGGGGAATCATCAGGGAAGGTAGCCGGCTATTGCTCGAAGGCGTTACGCCAGACGGTCAGTTTCGTGCCCAGAGCTTCGGATATGACATCGAGCAGATCGAGATCTTCCCCGTTCCCCCCGTACCGCCACCTGCCAAGCCAGCTCCGACCAAGAAGGCCGATGTCGATATCAGCGACTGATGGAGCGATCGCTCTACGACCCGTCCACATATGGACGGGTATTTTTATATACTGGCAATTCTTCAGTAAATCTGCTAACATTCTTCTGTTACAATGCTATATGCCACGGGGTGTGGCGCAGTTGGCTAGCGCGCCTGCTTTGGGAGCAGGAGGCCGGAGGTTCGAGTCCTCTCACCCCGACCATACAAACAAGCTCTCTCAAGTATGACAGGGCTTTTTTGTTTACACAAAATACGCCCCATAGCGAGGTATGCTCGGCTACCCCTACGAGTTCACGGACGTAATTTTTTCTTGTCCGACTACCTGCGCCAAACCTGCCTGCCACTGATCGGTAGTAGGCCCACCCTCGGCGTTGCTGGCATTATTTTTGTGAAATCGCTTCTGCATATACCGCACCGCCAGAATAAAAACTGGCAGCCCCGCAAAGAGACCAAATATACCATAGCCTGTTATGGCGCTTACGATAAAATATACAAGTAATGTCCCGCCAACCATGCCAATGAGCCCAAGCATGAGGGCACCAATAGCCTGAGCACCAGCCCAATTAATCGTGCTTATTGTATAGACCTGCTGCGCGCTCGTCACAAAACGAAATGTCGGTAGATTAGCCACAAACTCAATGCGAGCCACATCCTGCGCAGTCATCTGCACTACCTGTTGTCCACGTACGTCCGACAGCAGAATCGTCGACCCATTGATCGATAGTGTCCCACGATTTGGCGTTCCAATTTTGCCAAGATAATATGTCACTGTGCCTTGCATTAGCTCATACTCCTTTTTGTTATTATGTCATGCTCCAGCTGTAGTACAGGAGCAAATATTATCACTTCTTTGTGCCGACCTTTTTGCGGCTTGAGAGATACCGCACAACCGTGCCAGTAAACACCGCTATCGCTATCACGCCCATAAACATCACGAGCATCGCAAATATCCTACCGCCGAGCGTAACCGGAGTAATATCTCCATATCCTGTCGTCGTGAAGGTAGATACGGTCCACCAAAAAGCATCCCACAAAGTGTGTACATTTGGGTTTTGACCGAACTCCAGTTCAAAAAACAACACTGCCACAAGAAATAACATTGCAAACAAGCTCGCAAGAGATTCGAAAATATACGGAGTTTCACTCTTACCGCCGAGTATTTCGCCCGTGACCTCAAGACGGCTTGATGCGCGCAACACGCTCATCACCTCCACCACTCGAACCAATCGCGCACCGCGTAACGCCTGCGTAATAGTGCTTGTCACTGGGATGGCCGCCAATAGCTCCCACCAATGCAGCAATACAAATCGACGTTTGTCGCGCGCGTGCTTAAGGCGGGCAAAAAACTCGAGCAAGAAGAATAGTGCGATAATCGTATCGGCCACGCGTATCCACACTAGTGTCGACGACGATACTTCACCGATTAGTTCGAGCGCTAAGAATGCGATACTCGCAAGTGCGAACGAGATGACAATCGCGTCATTATACAGTGCGCGCCTATAGGTAGGCTGACGAGTCTTCATACCTCTCATGCTAGTCTAACTGCCACCTTTTGTCATCTAGCTCCCGACTGACCCACGTGCTAGATTGTGGTTTCAGATGGCGTATACTTAAGGTATGCAAGAAGAACAAATCGTATTCAATCAAACTGTCGGCGCATGGCTCGTTCAAAACGCATGGTTACTCGTATTGCTTGCCGTCTGGTCCGCAGTATGGAAGGGCTTGGCGCTCTGGCGTGCGGCACGCAACGGCGACAAGGTATGGTTCGTCATACTACTCTTCGTCAACACGCTCGGCATTCTCGAAATGAGCTACCTCGCATACTTCGGCAAGAGGGCGCGCAGCAGAAGTTCAATCGAGAGTTAGTCCGTATATATTCGCTCGCATAAGGAGTGTAGACATCGGGGTGTGGCGCAGTTGGTAGCGCGCGTCGTTCGGGACGACGAGGTCGCTGGTTCAAGTCCGGTCACCCCGACCATTGACTTTGTATATCAATCTTTTATAATTACTCGCACTATCTTCGCACCTTACCCGAAACGAGAAAAGATGATTGAGAAGATCGATCGCTATCTAGCACTGATCTGCTGTAAGCCGCTCCACCTAGTCCGCTCAGCTACAGGGCTCGATAACTTCTTCTGGACATACACGCTTCTAATCACAAACATCACACTTCTCATGCATAGTGCTGCAACCACAGCTGACATTGCATTGAAGACACTGTCACTCTGTATCATCGGAAGTGCCTTCATGGTGATCGACTTCACCTCGGCAATCAAGCGAGCAACTCGTCGAGGAGACTCCGTCCTGCCGGACAATCCGCTTACCGGTGACTCTGCACAATTCTGGCATATGTTCTACGTATTCAATACGGCGATCACTTTGATCAGCCAAACTAATACATCTTTCACGATCGGCTGGACCTGCAATCTGATCGCGATGTACTGGGCTGTCGACATCCAGCCGCCGCGCAAATCCTGGGTGCGTCGTGCGGTCGACTGGCTCAAGGCGCATCAGCCTCATCTCGCACCTGCACACCCACCCGCTCTCCCGATACCCGGATGAGCCTCTGCCCGATGGTAATTCGCCATACCTTCGGGCTTTCTATTTTTATAAAGACGTATTATATTCAGATCACAATACTGTACCTTTCGCTTGGAGGAGCCATGCTACGAGAGATCGACTCGGAACTTACCTGGCTATGGAGTAAGCTACTCACTCCCTTGATGCGCATCAGCCATAAGGATAATTTTTTCTGGACGAAAGCCTTGTACGTGCTTGGTATTGGGACCAGCCTACTTGGCATTATTGTGATCAATGATGGCACCATCCGCTTCATCTCGTTTACAATCTTCATCTTCTCTATCAACTTCCGCATGAAGCTCGCACAACTCGAGGCAGCGATTCGTGCCGGCAAGAAGCCGCCAGTTGCAGTAATCTTCACACATCCACGCCAGTACGAGGGTCGCTTCATCCTCGCGATTAACATAGTCGTAGCGCTGTCGTTCGTTCCCTACGCGCAACTTGCTTGGATCCTTGTCGCATCATGTTGCATCAACTTCATCGCGATGTACTGGGCTGTCGACTACAAGTCCGACCAAGCCACTTACATGGTGAACCCGTGATATTCTGCCCGAAATCTACGTAGTAGCGTATTTTTCGGGCATTTTTCTCAAAACACGTTAATAGCTAGTTATACATTGGCTGCAAATGACGAAAGAATATCTTAATGCATCATACTCACACTTCACTCAATAAAAAGAATGGTCCGAATACGTAGATTCGGACCATTTAACTGTCATCGATAGACAGGACTCGTGGTATCTGCTGGGAACTGTTGCTCCCACTTGATGCCGAAGCGGATTCCCGCAGAGACGTGATTCTCACCAGGGTGGAATGTGATGATGACATCGTTGAAGTTGAGGGTGATCGGTGCGTTGATCTCAGTCGCCTTGGCAAGAGCCGAGCGAACAGCTTCGATGTGATGACCTGTGCCAATGCGCCAATGGCCTGTTTCGGGATCCTGGTAGAGCGCAGGTAGTGGTGGTACTTGGACCTTTTGATGGCGCTTGCGGCGCTCCACCAATCGTGTGCCGGGTCTTGTAAGAGCCATGTGCTTTCTCCATTCGTAGGTACAAGAGATGATCAATATAGTATAACTTTTGTTAGTTATTGTCAATAATATGTTATCTATTTATAACCGGGTCTCGCGCTAGGCGAAACCCGGTACATTTTGCTTACCCCCACTCGATCGTGCCTGGTGGCTTCGAAGTGACATTGTATGTCACTCGCCCCACACCGGGCACTTCATTGGTGATGCGGCGCGAAACAGCGTCGATGAACTCCCAAGGCAACCGTGCGAAGTCAGCCGTGAAGCCATCCAGGCTCGTGACTGCGAAGAGAACTACCGCTAGCTCATCGCCAGCATCGTCGCCCTTTGTAACCGTCACGACTTCATTCGTGATCACGACACCTGACTGCCAGACCGATTCATAGAGATCGTACTTACGCAACATCGCCACAAAGATCCCGTCCGCGTGTCGTGCAATCTGAAGCTTGCCCTCAGTCACTTCACCTGAGATACGCACGACCAGACCAGGACCGGGGAATGGCTGACTATCCACGACCTCGGCAGGAATGCCGAGATGCGTACCAATCGCCCTACCTGAGTCCTTCACCTGGTCATCCAGTGGCGTGATCTCGGTGAGCCCTGCTTCCTCGAAACCCAAGCCAACATTGTGGTGCAGCTTGATGCGCGCCTTGCGATTGCCACTTTGCTGCCCATGGCCACTCTCTGAAAGATCTGTATACAGAGTCCCCTGCGCAATGAATTGTGCACCGATGAGCCTCGCCCACTCGACAAGAATCGGCTTATACACGCCCCGCATCGCGACTCGCTTATCCCGCATAGTCAGCTGACCATCGAGAGCCGCAAGATAGTCGTATGTAGCCTCATAGACCGTCAGTTCTAGCCAAGGCCTCGTAGCAGCGAAGTTTCTGGCTCGCTCTTCGTCGTCGTGCCGATCGATACCCTTGATGTAGACAGCTAGAATACGTCCCGGTTGGTAGTCAACTGCTGCACCGAGAATCTCTGCAACGGTACATGAGTCAGTTCCACCAGAGAAAGCGAGCACAACCTTGCCATCACCAATCTGCTCGTGGACCTGCTGGACCTTCGCCTGCGCGACCGACTCAGCGTCAAATCGATCTTCCGCCCCACAGATACGAAAGCAGAAGTTTTCGAAAATCTTCGACCCGTACTCCGTGTGCGACATCTCGGGATGGAATTGCACACCCCAGAGATGACCATACCGCGCGGCGGCGATGAAAGTATTCTCCGTCGAACCGAGCTGCTGCAAGCCAGGCATCGCGACTACATGATCATTGTGACTTTGCACGACGACCGATTCTGTCGGCACGTCACAAAAAAACTTCTTCACGCCAGCAGCTCGGCTAAGCCGGAGTGTGTGGCTGACGCCGAACTCTGGCGTAACTGCTCGCTCGACTGTGCACCCCACAAATCGTGCCCAAAGCTGGAAGCCAAGACAGATGCCGAGCACTGGAATGCCGAGCTGGAAAATACCTTCGTCAAACGAAATGCCATCCTCGTCACCGTGAACTGATGCAGGCCCACCCGACAAGACGACCCCCTTCACAGCGATGCCAGCCTGTCCGAGAGCGACAACATCTTCAGCCTTGATACTTGCAGGATTAGCCGCCAAGACAAATACCCCTAGCTGACTCATGCGCAGCTTGATCAGGTGGTCAGTCTGGGACCCGAGTCCAAAGAGCAAGAACACTTCGCGCGTCTTGCGCACTTCCATCTCTTCCATGATCTCAGCGATCGAATTTTCGTCCACTTGAGCCAGTGTACTAATCACGCTCACCCCTTTCATGAGGGATAAAAGATTTGAAAGAACAAACGCGACCTGAATTGGTCGCTTAGGGATAATTATATCTTCATCGAGCTTGTGAGCACACCATAAGCAAAATAAATGGCCGCCCCTCGGCTTGGGGAGGAGGGGCGGCCGGTAGTGAGTATGAGCGGCTGGGGAACACTCACCTCACGTTCTTGGAAGAGAATCTCAGACGCCGGCGAGCACTGATGCCTGCACAGAGGCAGGATCGAGGATCTCGACCTGGATGATCTGATCGGTGACCGTCGTCTCGGCATCACTCGCAGGAAGCTTGCCTTGCCGGACGAGCCAGTTCTGAGCAGCCTCCCAACGAGCCAGCGCGTCCGGCTGGGTTGGCTTGTCACACTTCACGAATGCTGCAGGATCGATCATCTCTGGTAGCCCGAAGGAATCGAAGTGGGAGATGAAGTCCACGATCGCCGGCGGCAGTGGAACCTCGTTGTCGGTAGATACAAGCGCATCGGCGCCGTACCAAGCAAGATTCACGATCCTTGTTAAAGATCTCGAGGTGAACATGATCGATGAAGCCATCACCCTGCATTGCGGAGCGACATCCCGAAGACCACGCTGCACTGCGCATTCCGAGGGATTTGCCGGAGTGGCGATGGGCATACGACTCAGCTTGCAGCCATTGAGCCCCGCCCTTGCCTTGTTGACCTCGACCAGCGCCTTCGCGACGATCATCTGCCGCTCTTCCACACCGAGCATACTGCTCCTCTCATACCAGTAGGTTCTAGATGCCTAACAGCACCCTTAGCAACATCATACTCTTCGAAACGCCACGGTCAAGAATAATATCAACTCGCAGTCCGACATAATTCTTGTTAGGATGGAAACTATGCGAATCCCATCATGGTTTAAGCGCGGCCTTAAGACCGTCAAGCCACTCACCACCTGGGCAAAGTCCCATCCCACCCGCGCGTCTGTACTCGCACTACTCATTCTCGGATTTGCCTCCCGCTTCTGGCTCTTTGGGTATCCTAATCAGGCCGTCTTCGACGAAGTGTATTTTGGCAAATTCGCCAATGCCTACTACCTGCATAATTATTTCTTCGATATTCATCCTCCACTCGGCAAGCTACTCATCGCTGGCTTCGTATGGTTCTTTCAATTCAACCCTACTCAATCATTCGCTACAATCGGCACCACCTATACCGACAATGGATATCTCTTTTTGCGCTTTCTTCCCGGCCTGGCCAGCGCGCTGCTTCCAGCGATCTTCTACCTGATCTGCATTCAGCTCAAACTCAAACAACGCACCGCCCTCTTAATAAGTCTCGCTGTGCTCCTCGAAAACGGGCTCATTACGCAGGGCCGTTTCATTCTCATCGATAGTTTTTTGCTCCTATTTGGCTTCGCGAGTATTTGGGCATGGCTAGTGTGGCGAACTACCCGCTCGCGCCGTTGGCTTATCTATACAGGCCTACTAGCTGGCGCATCAGTCAGCGTCAAATGGACTGGCCTAGTATTTCTGGCACTGATTTTCAGCGTCGAAGTCATCTCCGCCCCGCGATTGCGCAGCAGTATCAAGCACGCAATAGCACTCAGCGTAGCAGCGAGCTTCGTCTATATTATGAGCTTCATGATTCAGTTTGCCCTGCTGACTAAGTCGGGTGAAGGAGATGCTTTTATGTCCCCGGGCTTCCAGAAAACTCTTGATGGAAGTACGTATGCAAGCGACCCGACCATCAGACCGCTCACGCTCCCCGAGAAATTTATCGAGGCAAACTACCAAATGTACGCCGCCAATCAACGACTCACTGCCGGCCATCCATATGGCAGCAAGTGGTACACCTGGCCAATTATGGGCCGCCCCATTGCCTACTGGGTTACGGGAGATAATCAGATTTGGCTCTTCGGCAACCCGATCGTTTGGTGGGGCTCAATGCTGGGCGTGCTCGCGCTCCTTGGCGAAACCATCCGTAAGCAGATCAAGAAACAGCATACTTTTGGTAGTCGCTTGATGCTAGTAGGATTTTTCGTAAGCTGGCTACCGTTTGCGACCATCAGTCGCGTGATGTTCTTGTATCATTATTTCATCCCGCTAGGGTTTGCAATCTTATGCACGGCGTATTTACTCGATAAACTCCCTCTTCGACATCAACAAATGTGCGCTGTCACGGTTCTCTTTGGCTTCCTGCTCGTCTTCCCTTTTACCTACGGCACTACCAATAACCTACTCTTCACTTGGGTGCGTTCGATCATTCCGTCATGGCGCTAATCAGTAAACTTTCAGCTAAAACAAGGACATTATATCTATGAAAAAATCACTTCCTATCATCATCGTCATCACTCTTGCACTAGCGGCCGCAGGTGGCGCATGGCTATATTTCTCAAGCAATACGACTCGGCCAGATCAAACCACGAGCACGACAGATACCTCATCTGCACCTGCGGCAGGATCGAGCACCAGCACAAATCCCGCCGCAGGCCAAGCGTCTACAGGTCAAACGATCTCACGTGCTGAGCTCTCAAAAAATAACGGCAAAAACGGCAACAAGTGCTGGATTGCCGTCAATGGGACTGTCTATGATGTCACTAATGCTCGTGAGTGGCGCAATGGGCAACACAGCCCATCAGACGGCGAGGCATTCTGTGGAGCCGACATGAGCGATGTGATCGGCAAAGCCCCTCATGGCAACAGCATACTAGCTCAGCTGCCAGTTGCCGGCACGCTTCAATAATCCGGCGAGATTACTTTTTTGTACGTCGCTTGCTTGAAGATTTTTTACGTGTGGTCTTACGTACTGGAGCAGAGGCACCGACAAAATTCAACGGTCGGCCGGCATCGAGCGGACGCTTGATTGCGAAGTAATATATAAGCCCAGTGAGCCACGACAGCTGGAGCGGCAGACTTACAAGCAATAGTACGATGGTGATAAGTCGCAGATCATTGCTCGGCCACTTCTTGCGATTCAGCGCGTCGATCAACATAACAACCCAGAAGACAAACAACCCAACTACCGCGACAAGCATGAGGAGCACAAAAAAGGCCGCAAACACCGTAAATACACCGCCTAGAGCGAGAATCGTGTTGCTTGCATCGCCTACCATCGCCTGAAAATTCATATGCTTATTATGAGGCGTATCCCCGTCGCTTGCAAATAGAAAAGTCCTGATCACGGGATGACGACCGTGAGCCGAGACAAGCAATTACTCACTAGATAAAGCAGATACAATCAACACTCTTCCCAAGATCATTATCAGATGGTAAAATACTCCTGTTCTACGCACGTGTGCGGGTATGGTATAAAGATTATTATTCCTGCCTTCCAAGCAGGCGATGCGGGTTTGATTCCCGCTACCCGCTCCAGATAATCCTCCGACAGATTCGCCCCTGTAGCTCAGTTGGATAGAGCAGGAGACTTCTAAGCTCAAGGTCGAAGGTTCGAATCCTTCCGGGGGCGCCATTTTTTATGGTGGGTGTAGCTCAGTTGGTTAGAGCGCCGGGTTGTGGTCCCGGAGGTCGAGGGTTCAAGACCCTTCACTCACCCCATTTATATTGACTTTTTACGTATTTTTTGCTATAATTATACCTATTCGTACCTCGTGCTCAATGCGCACAAACCGAAAGGCACAGATGGAAATCATCGTCACCTGTCACCAGCGCGACTTCCGCACCAAGGAGTGGAGCGAGACCGACACCATCATCGGCCACTTCGAACGTTTCGTTCAGTGGGTCGAGGATCGAGTCGAGGAGTTCCAGCACTGGGATCACCCGAACACCAAGTTCGAGCTCCTCGAGGATCGTGCAGTGGTGATGCTCGTCAGCCGCGACGGCGTCGAGTATCTCTACCAGGTACTGGAACCCGACACCGACGACATCCCCGAGATGTTCGCCCGCATAAAGGAGCTGGCTGAGCGTCACGCCCTCCCCATCGGCGAGATCAAGATGCTCCGCGAGGAGCCCTGGTTCGTCGCCCTGTACGGTCAGCCCGTCTGACGATTATCAACATCTGAACACCCTCAAAGGAACGACATGGACCTGATCATCGAAGAACAGCGCGCCAGCTACGGCGCCTACATCCGTGGTGAGCAATGGGACGAGCCCCAGACCTTCGAGAACACACTCGACCGGTTCATCGACTGGGCAATACGTGCCCGCCAGTCGAGCGGCATCCGACTCGAGTCGTGCGACGACCCGGGCAAGCTCACCTTCTATCTCTACCACCTTGGCAGCAAGATCGATTCGCACCGCCTCACCATCACGTGTGAGAACGCCGCAGATCGAGACGCACTGGCGTCACGCCTCATGTCGATGTTCAACATCGACATCGAGCCTCCCAAGACCCTCGAGGGTGTCGACCTCCGTACCGGTGACGCAATCGAATACGCGTTGCTCAACGACCCGGCATACTCGTAAGAGGGCCCTTCGCTGGTGCACCCAGCACTCCAGAGACCGCGCGGTCCTACCCCGCAGGTCTCTTTTCATTTATATTGACTTTATGATGTATTTGTTATAATATAAAAACTATTCGTTCGTACCTACTACCTAAGGATGTGTCATATGACCGCAGTCACCCTCACCCATAGCCTTGGGCCGGATGAGCATCCAATCGCCCAGTTCAACCGCAACCAGACCGGCCTCAACCCAGATCTCGATGTCTTCCCTCCCCTGCTACCAGACGCCACCGCTCACGAGCGAGAGGCGCTAAAGTACGTCCAACCGGCCGACAAGGGCATGAGCGATCAGCGCCTGTGCAATCGAGATGACCTGGAGTTGATCTGGAGTCCAATCCAACGCTTCGCCTGCCTCAAAATCAACTGGGGTAACCAGAATCACCGCGAACCACTTGTGGTTCTCCTGCAATTCTCGGTGCACACCAACCAGCCCGAGACGACGCAATACATGATCGAGCAGATCAGGCGTCAGGCTAATGGCCGACCGATTCTAGTCGTGAACAGTCCTGGCATGCTCGGCTCATCGCCACTCACTCGCGCACAGCGTCAAGCGATCAAGCAAGGTGACTTCGACCCTTTGGCTGCCAGCCTACTCGAAGCAATCAAGGTGGCCATGAATGGCAAGTGCTTCGCCATTGCCGGTTTCTCAATGGGAGCGCGCATTGCTCTCGCGGTGGCAAAAGTCAGCCATCTGTCCTACCGTACCCGTGACGTGACTCGTGTGGTCGCGATTGAACCACCGGGATTCGAAAGCTTCACACGCAAAGAGTTCCGCCTTCGATTCGCCGAAACGGAAGGTAGCTGGCTCGAGTACTACCAGCAATCAACCACGGATCACTCGCTCCAGCAATGCTTCGGTCCAAAGATGAGTCAACTCCGCCAAGCAGCTTCCTTCATCATGGCGCTCAGAGGAGATTTCCTGGGAAACATTGCTCTGATGGACGGCCTGCGGGTCGACACCTGCCGAAACGATCTTGAGGCACTACAGAAGCATGCGGTACCTGTGACCCTGATCCAAGGAAGCAACAGTGCAATCTCGACTCGACCAAAGCATTTGACGCCAAACGAAGGCAGTAACCTACGCCTGATCATCCTTCCGGGTGATACTCATGCGTATGGCGAGGAAGGACGCCGTATCGCTTGGCACATCACATCTGTACTCGCTCGCTAGCGAGCACTCCAAGACCGCGCGGTCCAAACCCGCCGGTCTCTTTTTATATTGAAATACACCTGGTGACATAGTAAGATGCAGGCACTCTGCACCTATCAAGCGAAAGGCAACGACATGCCAAGCGAGCCTCAACTACGCAAGAACTTCCAACAGATGCCATACTTCTACCAGCGCCTACTCGAATCTTGGCTCACAGCAGGAAGTGTTCAAGAGATTGCTATGTGCGTCGGATGCTTCACTTCTCAGATCCCTGAGGCATTCCATAAAGCAATCATGCTCCTGCGCGCTTCACTCGACACAGACCTGGCTTCACTCGATGATCAAGCGCTCCTTGATAGCCTATTCGCTGACCGACTCCCACTGGCGTATGAAGCCTGAACTACACGCCCACTGCATTCTTGCGGTGGGTATTTATTTATCTGCTACACTTAATCCAGACATGACTCAACCCAAACGATATACAACGTACACAATCATTGGCTCCCTGACCTACATCTTTGTGATTTGGCTTCTGCACGGAGTGCGCCCTGAGCTTCCATACGACCAATCATATGTTAGCAACTACTTGCAGGGTAATCTGGGTTGGATAGCAATTCTGGTATTCTTTGGCAACGCGTACGGAGCCTGGGTACTACCCCGCGCCCTCACACACATAGGGATAGCTGAAAAATCTCTGATCTCTCGCCTACTGCGCATCTTTGCCGTAGGTTATGCTATTGCGGCGGTAAGCATGGATGCACCAGCTATTCACGGCATTGCTGCATATATGACTTTTTTGAGTCTTCCGATTGCGGCAAGTACGCTGTGGGCACAAAAACGTAAGCTTCCAGGCTGGCAAAAAGATGCTCGTATATCACTTATATTGGGACTCATCCAAATCTGGGCGATGCTCTTCTCATGGCAAGCCTACGGACCATTTGTCGGTGAGCGCATCCTCATACTCAGCGAGATCGCATGGCTGGTATGGCTGGCGTGCATCGCCCGTAAGCGGCTTGCGCCACAACACTAGACAAATATAGCCGCTAGCGCACATACTAAGACCAGATTAAGACTAAGGAGCACGGTATGGATGTCATGATTAATTATTGGGCCGTATTATTAGCCGCACTTAGCAGTATGGTCGTCGGTACAATTTGGTATGGACCGCTACTTGGCAAGCAATGGATGAAGCTTTCAGGAGTAGAAAAGGTCCCGGAAAACAAGCGAATGGCAATGGGACCCTATCTTGGTAGCTTATTTATCATGGCGCTTCTTATGGCCTATGTCATTGCGCACGTAGCGTTTGTCGCCAACAGTTTCTTCAATAATAGTTTTCTGCAAGACACGCTATCGACAGCTTTCTGGCTCTGGCTAGGTATCGCCTTCACACGCACCGTATCCATAGATTTTTCAGAGGCTCGACCCCGAACACTCATCCTTATCAATGTCGGCAACCAGCTAGTTACCATGCTGATCATAGGGCTGATTATAGGACTGCTCCCGGCCTAAATCACTACTTGGAAGCGCTGCGCAACTGACTGGCCTTGCGTACAAATCGCGCTGCCAAACCATGTGGCAAAAACCGGCGCAGGAATACCGCAAGCTTATTGCGTAGCCCAACTACAACAACTCGGCGACGATATTTCATGCCGCGATACGCCGCACGAGCAACTACGCGTGCATCCATCGGTCGACCGAACAAACGAGTTTTGCCAGCGTGAGCCTTCTGGGCAAAGTTGCTTTTAGTTGGACCCGGACATAGTGCCATGACATGCACGCCCGACCCTGCTAATTCTTCGGCTAAGGCCAGTGAATAGCTCAAAATGTATGCTTTGGTCGCATAATACACGCTCATATTCACCCCGGGATAAAAACTGGCCGTGGAAGCGACATTCATAATTGCACCGTGCCCGCGCTCAACCATCTCTTGTGCAAAATGCTTGCTCAGTGCTGTAACTGTCAAAATATTGAGCTCTACCATGTTTCGTTCGACCTTATTGTCGGCCCATATGGCTGGGCCAAATAGTCCAAAGCCCGCATTATTGATTAGTGTATCAATGACTATCTTCTCGCGCCGTAGCTGTTTGAGTAGCTTATCAACTGACTGCTGGTCGGTCAGATCCATCGCGATTGCTTCGACCTGCTGTCCATATTCTCGCGTCAGAGTTTTAGCTACCTTATATAAGCGGTCCTGATCTCGCGCAACAAGCACAAGATTGAAGCCGTGTTCTGCATATACATGCGCGAGCTCCAGTCCGATGCCAGAAGATGCACCAGTAATAAGTGCGTAGTGAGGTTGCATATTCATACCTGAACCATCATGAATTAGTTGGCGATAAAAGGCAATTCTTGAGCAGGAGTGTTGTAGAGACGGACAAAGAAAGCTTTGATACTGTTGTCATCCGCGACCGATCGCAACGCAATCACTAGACCATCTCTACGCAGAAAATATGTCGCATATTTCGATTGATCTGGCTGCTTTTTATATACTTTCTCATTCGATGGCAGGACATAAAATTCTACACAACTTATCCGAGGATCTACCCTTACTCGCCCAGATGAAAACCACTCATCTGGCGAAGCATATCCACATTGCTGATCGGAATTATCGGTATACTCCATATCAAAGATATGCACATTGTGGGATGGTCCATCGTTTTTATTGTCAGCAAACTCTGCGTACACATACGCAGACGATGGATTCTTGCCATACTCTTGCGACACCAACCTTTTCACCTTCCAGCCATCAGGCAATTGAGTTGGCCACGGTACTTCAGCACGTAGTTTTGCGATGGCAGCGCGACTTTCTGCATCAAATCGATGTTTAAATGCATAGTCGTTGTATAAGCCATAGGACAGTATTAGTATCCCTGCAATCCCGAATACCACACTAATTCGGTCGATTTTCTTCGTGAGCACCCAGCGTATGATCGCAACGATAACGGCCAGCACACCCACTACGATCCATATAGAATCGAGTATAAAGACTAACGCAAATGGCCAGCAGCTAAATCCTTCACAAATAGGTCCTGCAGAGTATATGGGCAAAGACATATGCCCCATCGTTTTATCCTTGAACGAGTATCAATTTGGCGAGACTTAAGAACACAAAGAAACCACCGACATCCGTGCAAGTCGTAATGAAGATAGTTGCGCTCGAAGCGGGGTCCTTACCGAGCGCCTTCATAATGAGAGGGATCACTGCACCAAAGAAACCAGCAATAATAAGATTCACAATCATGGCTATAGCCAGCACTAGACCCAATAATGGACTATTGTTGAAATACGTGGCAACGGCTGCAACGATAAGGCCATTAAGGATACCGTTCATCATGCCGGCTGCGGATTCTTTTGCAGCAAATCCCCAACCTGTCTTTAGGTCAATTTCTTTCATGACGATACCACGCACGGCCACCGCGAGCGTTTGAGTGGCCGCATTACCACCCATTCCGGCGACGATAGGCATGTATACCGCCAAAAGCGTAAACTTAGATATCGTCCCCTCAAACATACCGACAACCGACGCGGCCATGAATGCCGTGCCGAGGTTGATAACCAGCCACATCCAACGACTGCGAAACTTCGCGAAGGCTGAGTCGAGAGCATCTTCTTCATTTGACACACCCGCAAAACGAAACAGATCTTGGACATTATGCTTATCTACGACCGCCAATATATCGTCCGAATGTATGATACCTAGCACACTACTATCATCATCAAGCACAACCACCTTACGATGTGGGTGATTCACAAATGTCGAGACCACTGCTCGCTCATCTTCGTCGTACTTTACAATCGGCAATTTCCGGCAATACCGACTTACCTTGGCCGTCTTAGGCTGAAGTGCCAAAACATGTATCGGCACTTCGCCCACAACCTGCTCGCCATCAATGCATAAAACGATTGGCGGGCGACCTGTTTCATTGTCATGATGCTGTATAGCGGCCGCTACTTTGCCAAATGTGTCATTTGGCTTGACAAGGATATAATCCAAATCCATCATCCCAGCAGCCGTCTTCGGGTGGAAGCGTAGTAAGAACTCTACCTTTTCCTTAATTTGACCCGAAAGAGCATCAAGTACTCGCTGGCCGCGAGTGGGCGGCAATAATCGAATGACTCTTGTTGCGTGATCCGGATCAAGCGGATTCAGTAATGCGATCAGCTCTGGGTTGGTCAACCCATTAAGCAAACGAAGCCGCATCTTAGCTGGCAACGCGAGTAAGATTACGCCTTGATCAGCCGGCTGTATATCGCGAAAGGCGTCTAATTTGCGACGAGAGCGTAAGAGTGCCTTCGTAGCCTGTCGCCTTCCGAGAGCCTTGAACGACACGGCTTGCGGTGGATGATGTGTTGCCATGGTTGACTGCTATTATACCGCTTGTGCTAGGCGCTTGGCGAGCGCTAAAATCTACATCAAATCGTACATGTAGCGAGAATCTGCTGCACAGCTCGCGCCTTCGCAGTTGTCGGGTCGACATCAACGAGTAAGCCCTGTAGCACACCGGGACCTTTTTCTGGACGCTCAAAAGGCTTCCGTGCGTCATCTCGTATCATCGCAATCACTATCTCTTTTTTGATTCCAAGCACACTGTCGGATGGACCTGTCATACCAAGATCCGATATTGTCGCTGTACCACCAGACAATACACGAGCATCGGCAGTGGGCACATGCGTGTGGCTCGATACGACCGTTGTAACCTTGCCGTCGAGATAATACCCAAGCGCAACCTTCTCACTTGTCCACTCAGCATGAAGATCTACAATGATTGCCGCAAATTTCTCATGCGCATAGCGCTCCAGGATCGAGTCAACATATTGAAAAGGATTCTCGATCGGCGGACCTTTGTAGTAGGCCGGCAACACATTGTTACCCAAGACATTTATGATCAATATCTTCCCGTGCACAGTCTCAACAACTGCATGTCCACGCCCTGGCTTATCATGAGCGAAGTTGCCCGGACGAATAACAGGTACACTAGCATCATTAAAATGCGCATCAAAAGCCGGCTTCTTGAAGCTATGATTACCACCAGTAAAGAAGTCGACACCAGCCCGCCGCAACTCCTCCACTGCCTTCATAGTAACGCCATTGCCTGTCGCCATATTCTCCGACTGAGCAATCACGAAGTCTATACCGTGCTCCTTAATTAGATCTGAGAGCAGCTTCTGTACGACGCGACGGCCGTGGCGAGCCACAACATCACCTATATGTAGGATTTTCATAACGGACTACTATACCTGAAAAGATGCGTTTTGTACAGACCTATCGAGCCTGAATTCGTTTGGCTACTTACCAATGACTTCCTTCAACCACGCTTTTGCATCATCCGATACGTAGACGAGTGGCATAGCGGCGAGCACAAAGGTGTCGTAGCTATGCACAGTCTTAAAATGCGCCTCTATGTCTGGCAGTTTTGACTCGACTGTCTCCAAGAGCAACATCACTTCTTGTGCCTGCTCAGTTGCACCCTTCCACCAATAGTGTGCGTCGGTAGAGACTTTTTTCACACATGCCACAAGCCTTTCATTAAGGAGCGATGTCGATAGCGAATCAGCCTCCTCGGCACTACAAGATGTATAGGCTAAGACGAAGCTCATTTGGCGTATTCCTCAGCACGGGTTTCACGGATGACATTCACCTTGATTGTGCCCGGGTATTTAAGCGTCGCCTCGATCTTATTCGCGATATCACGCGCCAAGCGAATTGCCGACAGATCGTCGATCTCGGCTGGCTTCACAAATACTCGAATCTCGCGACCAGCTGACATGGCATAGACTTTTTCGAGCCCAGGGAAAGTCTTGGTAATATTTTCGAGATCGGTCATGCGCTTAGCAAAATTCTCAACACTATCCCCACGTGCACCCGGACGACCAGCCGACAGTGCGTCAACTGCGCGTACGATCACCGCCTCTGGTGTGGTGGCTTCGATGTCATCATGATGCGCTTCGGCAGCGTGAATCGTAGGCTCATCTAAACCATACTTCTCGAGTAGTACGCGCGTAAGATGATGGTGCTTACCCTCCATCTCGTGCGTCACCGCCTTGCCAAGATCATGGAGGTAAGCTGCACGACGAGAGATACGTACATCAGCCCCGACTTCTTCAGCAATCATTGCTGCGAGGTGAGCCATTTCAACGGAGTGTTTGAGAACATTCTGTGAATAGCTGGTACGAAACTTCATAGAGCCCATCAAGCGTACAATCTCGGGGGGCAAACCAACTACGCCTGCCTCTCGTCCAGCTTCTTCACCAGCTTTCTTGATCTCCTGTTCGATTTCATCATGAGCTTTATTCGCAACTTCTTCGATCCGCGCAGGATGAATACGGCCGTCTTTGATAAGTTTCTCAAGCGCGACGCGAGCCACTTGGCGACGAATCGGGTCAAAACCCGAAACCACTACTACTCCCGGTGTTTCGTCGACAAGGATGTCGACCCCCGTAGCACGCTCGAGAGCCTGAATGTTTCGTCCTTCTTTACCGATAATGCGCCCTTTTACGTCATCGCTCGGAAGCGGCACAGTCGTAACAACGCGCTCAGTCGCGACCTCGGTTGCCATACGTTCCATCGCTTCTACCATAATCTCAGTTGCATTATGGTCTGCGAGCTCTTTTGCTTCTCGCTTACGCTTTTCGATGAGTTCTGTCAGATCATGCTTAATCTCTTTTTCGGTCATCTCCATGATCTTCGTAGCTGCGTCGGCCTTCTTGAGCTTAGCGATTTTCTCTAGGTTTTCTTCCTGCTTCGAGCGGATGGCGCGCAGCTCATCCTTGATTGCCTCGATCTCTTTTTCGTTTTCTTTCAACGCATCGCTTTTGCGTTCGAGCTCGGAGAATTTTGCATCAAGCGAAGTCTCTCGATTTGCTACACGCTTCTCTGCTTCATCGAGACGTTCACGAATCTTTTTCTCTTCAGCCTTAGCCTCTTCGAGTACCCTTACCGCATCTTCCTTGGCCTTTAAGACTTCTTCTTTTGCCTTGGCTTTTGCATCATCAATAATTTTACTAGCTTCGCCCTTCTTGGCCTTTGTTTGTGTCTGGTCGTACACGGTCTTTGCGCCCACGCCGGCGGCTAGCGCGACGATCACAGCGCCAATCGTAATTGGATCCATAGTTATTTCACCTCTTTCTTATAGCCCCACGACGCTGAAGTGTACACGCCCGTGGTCTTGATATTAAAAGCAATACATTTAGTGTTCAGTACATTCCGTAATCAGAATCGGAATACTTATATTGTGCGCTTTTCGTGATTTGCCAGCAAGCTTGAGCGGGCTAAACAGCAACGTCTCGACGAACAAAAATCATCCAGCCGAGTGCAGTCAAAATAACCGACGAGCCCAGTAGCACCATTACATCCAATCCTGCCAGCTGACCGTGCAAAAGCGCCTTCGAGGCATTGAGATAATGAAATGCTGATGCGTACTCGATATTTTTCCAGCTATCCTTGAGGCCAGCTACGATCCTGAGCACATACATCACCACCAATAAACCGCCTGCCGCCATCGACACATGTGACCGTTCGCTAAATACAGCACTTAAGACAAACCCAAGCGACAGCATACTCAGGCCGAAGCAAAAGCCAAGCACAGTCATAACCCAGAAGTGACCCGTTTGAATCGAGACGTTATGTATAGCCGCCAAAGGAACTACCGCAATGATACTGGCAATCGTAAATGTCAGCAGCATAACCACGCCTGCTGCATATTTAGTGAAGTAAATTCGAGTTCTCGAAATCGGCTGAGAGAGAGTCAGCCCTAATGTGCGCTGCTCAACTTCGCCCGCTAACGTAGAGGCAGCAAACCCTATCATCATAAAGATGATCAGCAGCGGCCACACCAAACTAAAATGCTCAGTCGAAATATAGCCTTCGAACGAATTGAAAATCAATTCTTCCATCCCAAAGGCCTTCATTAAAGCCTCGGGGAATGCTTTTGCTAGCTGATCGTAAGCTTGAATCTGCTTAGATAATGAAGGATATAAGGCGACGTACAACTCGAGAAAACCGACACCGGATAGAATATATACGATACTCGAAACCAGTCGGTTACGCAGCGTACGTACAAATAGATACATCATTGATACAGCTCCATAAACACTTCCTCGAGAGAAGCATGAACGACTTTTAGATCAAGGACTTTGTGTTTAGCGAGTAGCTTGATAATCGAATCCAGCTCACCGCGCACACGGAGAGATATCTCGGTTGGCTGACTACTCACAACTACAACATTTGGCAATTCAAAAGTCTTGATCGGCACCTTCTTAGCAAACCGAACCGTCACTTCATGAGTATTGAGCTCTCGCAAATTATCAAGTGACTCCTCAGCTACTATGCGCCCTTCTCGGATTATTACCACTCGACTACACAACCGCTGTACCTCAGCAAGATTATGTGAGGATATCAAGACTGTACCGCCT
>CAZTHB010000010.1:0-25531 GCA_964613485.1 uncultured Candidatus Saccharibacteria bacterium | reverse complement strand
ACCCCCGCTCCAGATGTACCTCGAATAACATTACCAAAATCAGGCGCGCCAGCACCAACGAGATTATTTGAACCAAGAATCGCAATACCAACTCCGTTAGTTATGCCCCCACTAGCCTGTCCTTCGGTGTTCGTGCCAATATAATTCGATATCACCGTATTCTTCGAATATAGTAAGAGCTGAGCATAACTCCCGCCAGAAACAACATTACGCCGTAGTGCTGGTCCACCGATTTCATTCAGCTCACCAAAAAGCACAATGCCATAAACGCCACCAAGATCAGTTTGTCCATCACGAGCTAAACCGATGATATTGCCATAGATCTTAACCCGCTTGCCGCTAGAACCTGTGTTAATCCCTCCAACCGGCTTTGTTCTATCGATCGAACTGCCGAAGATAAGATTTCGCTGATCGGCGCGCGAGCCACCAATAACGATATTTGCTTGAGTCGTCGCATCAACTGTCACGAGTACACCACCACTCACCTGCCGCGTCGACACTTCTTGTCCCGATGCCTTAACCCCGATATAGCAACCATAGACGAGAACTTGAGACTGGCCTATGACAACATTCGCGTGTTCTATATCAGATGAGTCAGCACCGTAAATAGATAGACCTCGAAGGATTGACTGACCTGACCCTGGGTCAAATACGATACCAGACGAATTCTCACCAAGCTGCGAGACATCGACCTCGACCTTTATGACACTATTGAGTGCCGCTGGAGCTGAGGCTGTATTTTCTACTGAACCTGGCTGTGTGTAGCCATTAATGATAACACTGCGACTTATGGGTGGCAGTAACTGAGTGAGGGTTATCTTATGAACCTCATCACCTGGAATATATACGAAATATACGTGCCCTGGCCGGCATTAATCTCCTGAATGGCTGCGCGCAAGGTGCATTCTCCTTCTGTGACAGTCTCACATACACCATCACCCAGATTGCCATCCTCCGCATCGCTCGTACTATTTACAATTTGACCCGCAGGCGTATTTGAGAATTCTTGATCTATAAAATCATCAGCGCGAGCTCGCAATCCGATCGAGAGAGCCAAGCCACCCAGAAGTATGATTGTGCATACCGCAAAAGTTCGACGCAAAATAGTCATGCTTCTAGTGTACTCAGGTAGAGGGGTTTGCGCAAAGGGTCTTTTAAGGCTACCAAAGAAAAAGCCCGACATATAATCGGGCACTTTCTTTGGTAGCGGGGGCTGGACTCGAACCAGCGACCTTCAGGTTATGAGCCTGACGAGCTGCCAACTGCTCCACCCCGCGGCGCAGTGACTATAATACCTTCTTCTTATCTGTTGGTCAAGGGTTCTGCGACGAGCCAAACAAGAAGGTCATCCACTCATCTACATGCGATGTACTCGGAAGGCGAGCCAGCTCTTCATTACTACCATCTGTTTGCCGCCCTAGCTCGCTATCACCTCTGCCAACAATCACTACGCTCTCACCAGGTGCCTGCAGTCCGAGCTTCTCACGAGCGATTCTTTCTTGAAACTCATTCGTATTGAAGTACGTAATTTGAGCTTGTAGGACTTCTATCTCGCTCTCGAGCTGAATGTTCTCTTCTTCGAGTCGGTCGGCACGCTCACGCAGATCGGTATTGCGCGCGCTTATGTTGATAAGTGCCACGCATACATACATAGTCGCAATCAACCCGATCCAAAAAGCTAAGCGAGTATAATCAAAAATCCGATGTTTTATTGTCGGCTGCACGACTCGATTGTATCACGCTTATGTCACGGATTAGTAACGAGCAGCTCATTCACCACCTGATCTAGTACTGCCTTAGCACTAACTTCACCCGGGGCTTCAAGACTCTGTGCCTGGATAATTCGCCAATCAGCCGACGTAACTTGTGTGAGAGTCAAAATCAGGTACTGAGAGTTCGTATCTCGTGAGCCGATGTGCCACAACTGATAGCTCATCGGGGTATTGTTGTATGCGGCAAACCTCCCGTCTTGATACGTTGGCTTCAAATTCACACGACTCTCAACAAGCAATGGGGTGCCGCGCATCGAGGAACGATACATAGGCAATGTAACATCCAGAGCGCTACTCGTTGAATCAGCAAAGTATGCCTTAGCCAGAGCGTAATTCTCCTCTTGTACTGCAGTGATAAAGCTCTGTGCAGCGACTTCTGCCGGCTGCGCGGGATTCAAGCTCGACTGTCGTATCTGCGTACCAATGACCAGTGCCGTCAACATAAGCAGCGTATAAAATATCTGGAGAGCTAGGGCGGCATACGTCAGGCCATGAGTAGGTCGCTTCTGGTGATGATTCGTTAGTATAGTCAGCCCGGCCACAACTGCGCCGATATAACCGAGTATGGGTACGAAGCTCAGGAAGAAAGCTACTTTCTCACCAACAGTCGGCTCAGCAATACTCGCCTCCTCAGCGATGTCGAGCGTAACATGTAAGGGGTTGGGCTTACCAGCTCCCGCAGGCTCAACTGTAGTCGAATTTGGGCGACTATTAGACTGCATAGGTAAAGTAAATTATGTGCGTATGCATAGCTGTATTCTACACAGTTTCACACTCTAAGCATAAGATTTTTGCAAGCAGGACTACCAGCTTCCGCCGCCGCCACCACCGCCGCCGCCGCCAGAAAACCCGCCGCCAGAGCCACCGCTCGAACTTGGTGGTGAGAAATTCGAAGTCACCGCTGTCGAAAAGTTTCTGCTCAAATCCTGTGCCAACACTGCTGCAGTGAAATGACTATTGTATGGGTCATGATACCAGCCTGCCTCTGAGCTAATGTCCATGCTGGCGAACTGCTTAGCCCACTGCTGTTCAACTCCAAGCGCAATAGCATACGGCAGCATGGTATTGAACTGCTTTGGATTCTTCTCCGGAGCATCAGAAAAAGCCAATCGATCTTTCTCCGTCACGCTCAGAAACAGCTTGAATCCTTCAACCTTAGCCCACTCCTTGTACCCCTCCTCTGTCACGTTGTCTGGGTGCGCAAACCAACGCTGCTTCTGTGCAAAATAGCCCATAGCCTGTAGCCCCTGTGTGACCTGTTTTGTAATGTCCTGGATGGCTTTAGCCATTTCTGTCTTATTAACATCAGCTAGTGCAACAGACTGTTGGCCACCAAAGAGGGTCGTCAGGAGGTCTCGTTCATATGCCTGCAGCTGCTTGCTGTCTAGGGCCTTGAGCAAATCAAAGGTGTAGGTAAACTTCTTGAATACAGTTCCAGTTTGTGTACGATTAATCCGAATATGTCCTCGCACCGCGAGATCAATCAGGGTGGCGGTAATCTCGCGCATCGCCGCCACATTATCACTCAGTAGCCCCAGCTGAGCAGGGTTCAAGCCGTCGGGCGGTTCGTATTCTGCAATTACTGTCTGCTGGCCCCTCCGCTTATGTGTGATGATGCTATTGCGAACACCAATAATCGCCACCATTACGATCGACACTATAACCAGTCCACCGATCCCGACACCAATCAAAGCGTCTCGTACGTCAGCTGGATTTGCCGGCGGAACTGTCGGAGCTTCAGCTTCTTCGAGATAATTTGTAAAACTATTTGACGCTGTGAGTAGATTAAGTGTTACACCTTCATATGGCGCTAGATCACCAATCGTACTCGCTACACTCTGGGGGAGCGTCGAGACATCACAGGTCTGTGTACTACCCTGCTCACCCAAGTAGCAACGTGCGCCAGGCTGTACAGTGATGCCGGCAGGCAGTTCGATCGTGACCATTGATTGGCGAATCGGTACTTCCCACTCTGTGCCAATCATATCCCAGTTGATATAATCCCCCGCCTCATCGCGCTGCACCACGCGATCAACACGATAGACGATCGTGTATGTATGCTGACCAGATATTGTTTTCTTACTATCACCGATCTTAATAGCCCAGTTTTGGCCCGAAGTCGACCGAGAAGCACTGCTCAAGCTATACTTCTCGCTCGACCCATCTCGCTCCAGGCTCGTAAGCGAAAAGTCGTAGTTATAAAATTTGCCAGTAGGAAGCTTGGCTGAATATGGGATGTAGCGGTACAGACCATGCTTATCATTCGAGCCAAAATCATATTTGATTTGCTCAGTAATCGTAGCCGAGCCATCTACCGACACTGCCATATTGACGCGGTAATTCGCAATCGATTCACCGCTTGACGCATGTACAGACTGAGTCGACATCATGGCTAGGATGAACGCTGCCAAGATGCTCAGAGAGTATTTAAACAATTTCATAATACTTACTCCCAACGAAATACGAAGACCGAGATGGCGAATATCACAACGCCCCAGACGAGCAGGCCAATAACATCATGGCCCACTGTGATCAATGTAGCTCCTTCGGTAGCAATCTTGCGCAGACCATCGACCAAATATGTCAGCGGCAGATAGTCGGTTAGCTTGAGTAGCCATTCCGGCAAACCGTCACGAGGGAAGAATACACCAGATAAAAAGAGCATTGGGAATTGGATCAACTGCGCTAGTGGAGTGGCCTGGTTTTCGTCTCGTGCCCAGCCAGCGATTGCGAAACCAAAGGCGAGAAATACCGCCGCACCGAGTGCTGCCATCACCATAAAGTCAACTATGCTACCGATCATCTTCGCCTGAAAAGCCCACATACCAAGACCCAACAATAGTGCTACCTGAGTTATGGCGACTATTTCGCGCGTAATAGCTTGAGCAATTACAAAGTACACCGGATGAGTCGGTGTCGCTTGAATGCGACGAAGCTGACCAGCAGTCTTATACGTCACAAAGACAAATGCTACCGAGAAGATGCCCAGCTGCATGATCGACATGGCGATCACTCCCGGCAAGAAGAAATCAATCTGCCCAAGATTATTGGTCTTCACTCCTTCAGCCTTGACTGTGTAGACCTGCGGAGCCTTCGTCACGCCGGCATTAAAGCTCGACACAATCTGACCCACGATAAGATTTGTGGTTTGCCCATTGCGCGGGTTTGATTCGTTGTAATACGTCTGTACTGATGCAGGCTTCAAGCTCTTTGTCGCAGGATCGGGCTGCCCGAAGCTTTCCGGTACGATAATCTGCAAATCAATCTTGCCGCGGCCGAGTTTGTCGGCAGCAGTCGCTTCATCCGTTTCTTCGATACGAAATGCCTCTACTTTTTTGAGACTATCAACAAACTGCTTGGATACCTCAGTGTCACTATAATTTGTCAGGGCGATGTCGGTTTTGAAATTATTATTCTTGAAGAGAAAGCCAAAAACTGCAATCAGCACCACTGGAATAAACAGCGTGAAGAATAAGCCGGTCACATTGCGCACATACATTTTGATGCTCGCGACAGTTAGGGCCCGTAAGCGTGTAAGGGCTCGGATGGTTTTTTGCATATTAATCTCGTAGCTCCTTACCCGTTAGGTCAATGAACACATCTTCGAGATTAGCAGCTACAACTTCTTTGCGAGGCTTAAACCCTCGCTTGAGTAGTGAAGCTATGAGCTTTTTGGGTGTGTCGAGAGCAATAATCTTGCCCTCATCCATAATCGCAATCCGATCACATAGCTCTTCCGCTTCATCCATATAGTGCGTCGTAATAATGACCGTCTTACCACTCTGCTGCACCTGCTTGACGAGCTCCCACAGGTTGCGGCGAGCTTGTGGGTCAAGACCAGTGGTTGGCTCATCGAGGAAAAGTACGATCGGATCATTCACTAGAGCTGCAGCAATCGAGAAGCGCTGCTTCTGCCCGCCGGATAATTCTTTGACAAGATTTTTAGCCTTTTCGGACAGACCAACTTCTTCGAGCAAGGCCTTCGGGTCTTTATTCTGTGCGTAGAGATTTGAAAACAAATGCAAGATCTCAACGAGGCTTAACTTATCAAAGAACGCTGAGCTCTGTAGCTGTACTCCGATCATTTCCTTGATTTCATATGGCCTATCGGCCACATTCACATCATTAATCACGATCTTACCACTCGATATTGGGCGCAAACCCTCCATCATCTCGAGTGTGGTGGTCTTACCTGCGCCATTCGGGCCCAGGATACCAAAGACCTCGCCTTTTTTTACTTGAAAACTCACACCTTTGACGGCTTGGAAGTCACCATATGATTTCTTAAGATCTTTAACGGTAATGAGTGCCATACCTAGTAAGTATACAGATATTCAGTCTAAGCTGCCTAGTATATGTAGCACAAGCGAGATAGAAATAACATTTTGATCTATAATAAGTTGGTTCGCTTTATGCGGGCCCGTAGCTCAGGGGTTAGAGCAGTCGGCTCATAACCGATTGGTCGTTGGTTCGAACCCAACCGGGCCCACCATTTTATTGATTTACTCACCCTGACACACAGGCGAGCGGCCGCACTGCATAACACTTCCACGTTAAAGCCGCCAGACGATACACTACCCCTTTCATCTACAAGGCCAATCTATTCCGTTGACAATGCTATGCAAGAAGTGTACATTTGCTTATCATTTGTTCGCACCTACAAACGGAGGCAGCAATGCTTCGGGTAGTCGTTGAAATCTGGCTCGCAGGATCAGCCCTCATCGGATTGATGTTTCTCTTCGTTCTATATGGACCCGATAGGCAGATGAACGATGAGTTCGCTGAGGCCTTCGCATTCATACGACAGATTGCGCCCGGGTACATCTTGCTTTGGCCATGGCGCATCCTGGTGTGGCCAGTGCTGCGGCTCGTCCAGCAGCGCTGCCACACAGATCACAACTAAGGAGCAAAATGACAATTCCTCGTACCTTTAATCAAAGAAATCTTGAAGGGATTCCAGATGAGTTCGCTGAAGCGCTGCGGCATACTAGACCGCTCGATAATGCTGCAGTTGATGCACTTTTCAAGCCCTACCCAAATTTGACTGAACGCCATCGAGCAGTCATTTCACTCCGCTTCGGCCTCCTAGATGGCATGCCGCGTACTCATGCTGAAGTTGGTAAACACTTCGACGTGCAGCGCGAAAGGATTCGCCAAATTGAAGCGCATGGTCTCGCGATCATACGAGCAATACACCAAAGAAATATCCGCGCAGCAAAGAATGGCTGATCCATCTGATACCATTCGTCCCGAAGGGATTCAAAGATGAGCAATGACTGTAAGTACTGCGGACCTCTCGATGGTGGTCACATTCACCTCCCGCGATGCCCGCTTGTTCAGCCGGATGATGAGGCCGCCGTTCGCGCCTGGGAACAAGGTCGCGCCGATGCACTGGCAGGCCTACCATCGACAAGCGCCTACGGGACCTACAGACTCGGCTTCGAGAACGGTGAAGCACTATGCAGTTAAGTATCTACCCGTTAGCAAACACTATTTGTTAGCGGGTCTTTTTATTTTGTAAGCAACAATGTATGTCGCGCGTTTGGTTCGAGATCAAGCGAAGCTAAAGCGTCTTCGCGCCGGGCCCATACATAATCCTCTGCCTCATCATCAAGCACAACACGCCGCGAAGCAGTTTCAACCACATAGTCCGCAAAAATATGATTGATCCCCGTCCTGTGAAAACCCGAGTCTTTGATCTGATCAAAGGTCACAATGTGCTTGCCCAGCTTGGCCCGAAGTCCGGTTTCTTCTTGTACCCCACGCAATATCGCTTCATCAAGTCGCTCACCACGCTGCACTTTCTCGCCAACTATTGAATAGCGACCTCCCCACTTGTGAGTCTTCACAAATAAGTATTCGTCAGATGCACCATGGTGAATGATTGCACCACCCGCCACGACTGAGCCGGGCACAACAAGCCTTTGCCACAATGCATAAATGAGCCGCTCATTGGGCTCGATGGCCTCTATAGGCAAAGCTTGATGCTCAAGAATATAGTCACGTAGCACATGTGGTCGCATCACAGACTCACGAGCATAATATGTCGGGTGATCAACTGGCTTCTCTAAGAAAAAACATCGTGCACCAATGAGCTGGGCGATACCAAGCTCAAAGGAGGTCGTCCGCCCAATGTACCCGCGCGGATCGACGAAGTAACTAAACCCCAAACCTCCTAATCGCTTGAGATGCTGTAGATAGCGTGCTTCAATATGGCGCGGATCCATATCCCGTTCGCCATCGAGAATCGCGAACCCATCTGTCATTGCAACGATATCTCGAGTCTCAGGCGCGAGCACGGTAAATCCTGCGGCCTCGAAAACCTCGATTGCCTCAAGGACTTGATCAAAGTGCCGACGAAAACTACCATGCACCACAATCTTCACATCGCTTGGTTTAAAGCTCATCACGCCCCCGTTCATTTGCTTTATTATGACACGCTATTATACAGAATTAAAAACGCTCGTTGAACTCGAGGCTCAACGAGCATTCGGCGTAATCAATCGCCAGCGCCATCCATCTCAACAATCTCCACCTTCAAGGGATCTCCACCTCGCAAGAGCTTCACCAATGCATAGGTGTAATCTCCTTCGTAAAGCTCCCAAATTGCACGTGCAACAATCTCGGGATCGAGAAAGTCCCCGGTTTCGCGATCGGAACCAGCCCAAAACTGCGTGTCCATGCCCGCTGGAGCTGCAACGAGCACCCGACCAATACGCGGGTCCTCGGCGAGCGACTTGGCGAGCATACCTAGCGCTGCCTTCACTGCAGTGTATAGTGGCTCACGCAGTCGCGGCGTGATCTGCGATGTCGACGTCACGGCAATGAAGGTGTCGAGCTGCCCTTGGGACTTCAAGACATACTTCAAGATCCTCGTAGGCATTGCGAGCCCGACCGAAATCATGTTGTCGATCTCCTTCTCGCCTAGCTCGTCGATTGTGCCGTCTTCGCGCATTCCCGCCGCGTAGATCACTGCATCGAATGGCTCAGTGTCGTAGAGCAGAGGGATCAGATACTCGATTGCGTCCTCTCGGCAGAGGTCGATTTTGAGGTACTGTAGCCTTGCCTCCCCAGGATCATGACGTCCTGTCACCACGACCTCGTGGCTTGACGACTCGTCGACCAGTTGCTTGGCGAGGCTCAAGCCTAAGCCTGAGGTTCCGCCGATGATTAAGACTCTCATATATGCTCTTTTCTCTCGGGTACTACGAATTCATTCGTTGATTGGCTATTTTATAATCACCTATACCAAATCACAAGAATAAGCATAATCGAGCATAATAGTGCGTCACTAAAGATTTCTTTTAACCGCCGAGTACAATTCGTACTCAGCCCATTTCTTATCTGTAGATTACGTTTCAACTCAAAACGCGACGATGTTACTTCGTCGCGTTTTTACCCACCTGCGTGCTTAAGAATTAAGCGGCAGGAGTTTCTTCAGCTGGAGCCTCAGTAGCTGGAGCTTCTTCTGCAGGAGCACCTTCTACGGCTGGAGCTGGGTCGGTTGCTGGAGCAGCTTCTGCTGGCGCCGGAGCATCAGTAGCAGGAGTTGTTACGTCCCCTGGCTGTGCAGATGGTGCAGCTGCTGGAGTTGTTGCTTCATCCATAATTCACCTTCTCCTTTATTTGTTGGTAACTACCTTCTCAGTATCTCAGATCAAACCTCAAGATACAATCAGGTACACAAAAACCCACCTTGTCGAGGCGGGTCTTGTACGTCTAAACGTTTTTTGAGAACTTGTTTATTTATCAGCCTTCTTTAGGATTGGCAGACCAGTTCGGGTGTTCTCAACTACCATGTAGCCTTCTGGCAATGCGTCGATTGCACCTTCCTTAGCTTCGCGAGCGAAGAAATAAATTCGCTGCTGACGGCCACCCTTAAGGGTAACGTCGCGACCGTGCAGGATGTAGGTCTGACCTTTTGAATTCGTGTGCTGATAATGTGCCATATCTATTCTCACTCCTTTAGTTACTATGACTCCAGGTTAGGCCAGGAGCGCGAACCTGTCAACACCTAGCAGGATCGATTTTTACGCCAATAGATAGGCCTATCTGAAAAAACTTATGATTTTCTGGCGTCTGTTACGTGTGAAGCGATGATGACCCCGACCCCTGCTAGAAATGCAAACAGCGAGATCGCCGGACCGAGGACAGGCAAAAAGCCGACAATCGCGAGAACGAGCAGACCTAATACCGTTGTCTGCAATTTACTCACGTAGCTGAGTGGTTTTCCGCTTTCGTGCACTGCTTGAGTTATTTGCAGGCCAATGAGCAGGCCAGATGCCGTGGGTGCAACGAGCAATATCACGACATACAGAAGCGCTAGGATAATACCGATAGGCAGACCGATTAATGTAATAGCCAACAAAATACTTACGATCGGCACGAGTACCGTAAAGAACACCCCACGCCCGAAGACTCGGATTGGCAGCTGGCGAAAGAGCTGCGCGCGCTTCACTAATTCATCGCCCCACAGCGCCAGTACAATCGCAGCAGTGGCAATGCTCATGAGTAGTCCGATAAGCGTGTCATAGACTCGCTGGCGCCAATCTTGGGTGCGCTGCTCATCAGGAGGTGTGTCACGAATAATGCGACCAGATATAGCTTTATCATTAGGTATCGTCGCATCAAGCTGCGAGACATAGCGTAGATCCCCATTTATGCGTGCAGCTCCCTCTAAAACAATATCACTGCCAGCGAGACGTACATCTCGCCCTACTTGCCCAGCGACTACGATCGATGATCCTGCTGCATAGAGTCGATCACGTAGATTCCCTTTAATCATTAGCTCACTGCCGGCGATCGCCGTAGCTCGTTCAATCTCGGCGGACTCTTCGATCTTAACCACACTACCCGCAACGTATGTGCTACCACGTACAGTTCGATCCACACTTACACTTGAGCCCAATGCATGAACATTTCCGTCAATCTGTCCGCGTACTCGTACTGTACTGCCAGCCGCGTACACACTCCCGCGCACGACCCCAGCAATATCGACGTCACTGCCTGCAACCCAAAGATCACCATTAACAGTCCCCTCGATCACAATCTTCTCGGAAGCTTTAGCAAGCAAGCCGTCATAGGTTTGATCTTTTGGAAGTGTAAATGTGCTCTCGGCTGCACGAGCTACTTGGAATGACAACACACACACGAGCAGTGTCACTGTCAGCGCTGCAAAGCTTCGATATAATTTCTTTCGTATCATAGTCACTTGCTATCCTACGCCGAAAGAAAGCAAAAAAACAAGCTTGACTGTTCGCTTAGCGTTCGTTATGATAAAAGACGAACATAACTTTTGGAGGGTAAGCGTAGATAATGAAGAAGCCACTGACTAAAAAACAGAAGCGCACGCTCGATTACGTTTCATCATTCATCGAGCAACACGGGTATTCACCGAGTTATCGTGAAATTGCAAATGGGTTGAAGCTTAATTCTGTAGCTACAGTCGCGCAGCACATCGACTCACTGGTGTCGAAGGGACTCCTTACGAAGGGGAATAACTCCGCCCGATCACTTATGCCAGTGAGCGAAGTTGAGTCAGCCGTCTTCGACGAAAAAGCCGTACGACTTCCTATCATGGGACTCATAGCTGCAGGTAGCCCGATCGAGACTATCTCTGGTCATCCCGAGACGCTCGAAGTACCCCCATTCATGGTTGGCAAGCGGAGTAGCTATGTACTACAGGTCAAAGGTAACTCTATGATCAACGATGGCATTCACTCAGGCGACTATGTTGTTGTCCAAGAAAAAGAAACACCTTCAAATGGCGAGGTTGTGGTAGCACTTATCGATGGCCAGGAAGCCACTCTCAAGCGTTATTACAAAGAAGCAGGTCGCGTGCGACTCCAGCCAGCCAATGATGCCATGGACCCAATCTACGTTACGCCAGATATGGACCTACAAATCCAGGGTGTCGTCATCGGACTTATCCGCAAATACTAAGTAACTACTCGAATAGATGATTTTTTCTTTTCGACCGCTTAATACCGATGCCGACGTTCACGCTCCGGGATGCAGTTTTCTGATGTTCCTTTTCGCACTCCTTATATTTGGCATTATTCTATTTACCCTAGCTACTACCGTCTTCCAAAAATAAACTATAACCTCGTACCTTGTGTGATAACTATAATATGCCGTCGGCGTGACGAAAGATAAGGATCGTTGTAATGATGAGATGTATGTTTGCCATAGCTCCAAAAATCGCAATCGCGAACTGCACAATCCCGATGATCGTCTGCGCACCGAGATGGTAGAGCCCTGAAGCAAACAAATCGTTCCAGACCGGCACGCCGTATCGCATCGTAATCATGATCGTTACCGCGGTTGCAATGAGCATTACTAGCTTAATGAGTGGCACGCGTATCTTCTCCCAGAAATGGCCGCGGTTTGAGAAGGCTGTCTCTACGATCAATTCATTTCGAGCGGCCGTCACAAAGGCCATACCGAGCCAAAATACTGTATACGCTGCCAGGCCGATTGTCCCCCAGAATAACACGATCGTAAACCATGCGACAATCTGATTGTCGGTATAAGCAGATATATAGTTAGGGAGTGCCTTAAGAAACGGCTGACTATCAACTGTATTCTGGTTAATTGCATTTAGGATGTTTTTCCAATTACTTATCACGAGAAGTGTCACGGCCAATACAAAATATGACATTATCCTCACAATTCCAGGAAATGTAATATCGCGCAGTCGCCGCATTTCAAGTTCCCGTACCGAACGTTCCATTTCGCGCTGTGCCTGTGATTCGGTTGCTTGCTGCTGTAAGGCAAGTGAGGTCTGCGGCGTAACTAAATATGTCTCTTGCTGCATACTTATTCTGCTTTCGGTGTTGGCGTTACTTGCATTACCGCAATAGTAATTGATGTCTTCGCACCGGTTTCTTCTGGCTTAGAGGTTGCCAAAATAGTCACTGATAATCTCCTATCGTCTTTTTGCGCAACCCCAATACCTCCACCAAGCGGGAAGAACCCTTCCGAGCTATCGGTCTGCCATCCCTTGGACGCTAGTTGCTCTTTGTAAAATTGAATGACTTTTTCTGACTCATCTTGACTTGAAAAATTCACATTGACGAGCTGTTTTTCGCCCTTGAACGAAGACTCTATGCTCGCTCCTGGGTAAGTTGGTATATCATTCGGCCATTCCGCAGGTAACTCTTTTTTGTTCGTGAAGCTTACTTTTCCATCCTCAGTCTTCACTTCAACATTTCCACTCTGATCAACTCGTACACCATTGATGCCGAGTCCGCTGAAGAGATTGCGAGCATATACCCCTGCAAATATCGTACCCAGTATGCCAAGTACGACCAAGACAGCCATAATTATCAATGTCACCTTGATTACAGGTGGCATTATTGTCGATGCAGTAGATTTCTTTGATGAAGTAGAATCAGGCATACGCTTTCCCCTCAATGCATTAGCTTAAGCATATTGTAGCATTTTTCTACCTAGCGCAAGGTAATAAGCCCGATTCGCTGCGATATCAAGAGCGTAATCGCGGCCACAGCTGTCGTAAGCACCATCCCCCATATAATGTCGATAATCGTGATCGAGAGTGGCCAGTCTTTTAGCACGGCGAGATTCGTAAGATCATAGGTCGCGTAACATATACCGCCGAGGATCGCAGCCCGAGTCAGGGCGAGTTGAAAATTATGATCCTTGTGAGCCGGCATAAGCACAAAATATAGTAGCGCAGCTATATACAGCGCATAAAAAATCCCTGCCGCTGTGAGATTAGGCGTGGCTGTGAGCAAAGACCCAAGTGATCGCCTATATAAGTCCTTGGCTGCTATTTGGAGCCAAAACATATCAATAACTAAGAATGTAGCGAGCGCAATTGCATAGGTATAAAGTGTCGTAAGCATATAAACTATACTATCACTTTCTCATCACGCCGTTAAGGAGTACGATACAGACATGGATATAGTCGCAAATCTCTACGCAACCGTCGGTATGATGATCCTAATATACATGACGGGGCTGTTCGTGCTCGCTCTTCACCTGCGTAATAATTCAATTGCCGATATCGGTTGGGGCAGTGGATTTATCATCGCCACATGGACTGCGTGGCTACAGTCGGACCGTAGTCTCATTCCTACGCTCGGGTTGATACTCGTAGCACTATGGGGAACACGACTTAGTTGGCATATCTTGCGTCGCAATGCTGGTAAGCCAGAGGACTGGCGCTACGCACAGTGGCGCAAGGACTGGGGTAAATGGTTCGTGCTCCGAAGCTATCTCCAGGTCTTTGTTCTCCAGGGCACACTCCTATTCGTCATCGTCTCGGCTGTCATTTGGACACAATCCACGCAAGCACTACCACTGAATCTACTCACCTATACGGGGCTACTCTTATGGATCATAGGGTATGGATTCGAAGTCTTAGCAGATTACCAGCTCGCACAATACCTGCAAGGGCCACGCCAGAAAGATGGAGTATGTGACTTGGGAGTTTGGCGCTACAGTCGTCATCCAAATTATTTTGGCGAATCGCTAGTATGGTGGGGGCTCTATGTGATCGCCCTGTCAGTTGGTGCACCCTGGTGGCTTGTCGTGAGCCCAATCACCATCACAGTATTAGTTAGGTTTATATCCGGAGTGCCGCTACTCGAGCAAAAGATGATGCAGCGTGCTTCATATCGAGCCTATGCAAAGCGGACTAACGTATTCTTCCCGCTCCCGCCCAAGCGCTAGATCCTTGGGCGCTCGTAGCATTGAATCAATTTTGTAAGCGCAGCATAGATCGCACGCTGTTGTGATTCAGTAACCCCTTCATAACACTCAGCCAACACCGACTCAATCACAGCTACAGCCTCTTCATGCACTCGCTTGCCCTTCGGGGTAAGGACGAGAAATTCATAACGGCGGTCATCTTGATTATCTAGCCTCTTCAACCAGCCACGCTCGAGCATAGTGCCTACTTGCCGTGATATTGCCGCGGCCGTTACACCAAGCTCAGAGGCAAGTTCGCGCTGGCATTGCTTTCCCCCATCTAGCTGCATCAGCAACAAAAACTGCGACAAGCTAATGCCCACTGAGTCCTGCAGCGCGCGATCAACTGCCTTATCCATGACGTATGTTGCGCGGTGCAATAGCTTCGCAGTTGATCGCGCGAATATTTGTGTGGTCGCTTTTGTATTAGGCACGCTTCGGGTCATGACCTGACCAAACTAAAGAGTTCATAATGGACATGCTCCGGCTTCACTCCAGATTCAGCCAACCCCTTGCGTAGTGCCTGGGTCATGCCTGGAGGCCCACAGACATAGAAGTCGGCCTTCGCTAGACTTCCGAGATCTTGCTTAATAAGCTCAGCCGTCAATAAATCGTGCCTCGTCCCCCGTTCGTTCCCTTCAGTGACGTGGCGATAAATCGTTAAGTTGAGATCTTTGTGAAAGCGCTTAAGCTCATCTGTAAAGACAAACTCTACCGGCGACTTAACCGAATAATACAGCACAATATCTCGCTTATCTTTTGCCTCAGTCAGTGCGCCAAGCATCGCACGCATCGGCGTAATACCGATGCCGCCCGCAATCATTACAAGCTTCTTTGTCGTAGCGACAGCTTGGGTGAAGCGACCATACGGCCCATCAACTACGACCGGCGTACCGACTGGAAGCCTCTTCATTCGGGCTGTGAAGTCTCCTAGTTCCTTGGGCGTAATACGTAGTTCCTCACCGCCGGGCTCGAGAGAGATCGTAAAGGGGTGCTCCTCAAGCCAGAAGCCCTTTGCTACAAACCAAAACTTCGCAAATTGCCCAGCTGTATAGCTGAAGTCCTGAATATTTTTGCCACCAATGTAGATCGAGCGAACCCCGCTCGCTTCCTCGGCCACTCGTGTGACAACAAATCGATGCCGCTGCCAAAGCCAAGCTGGACGAATGAATCGATAGATTACAAATATCGCGCCAGAGATACCAAACAATGCATACCAATACACTTGGAACCATTGATAGCTCAGCAGATGCTGGCCATTATGAACCTGATGGCCAAATGAAAACACAATCGCGATATACGTAAGCAGATGTACATAGTACCAGAACTCATACGGTAATTTACGACGCACAATGACCAGCGATGTCACAACCACGAGGACGAGGGACAGCTCGGCAATGAGGGCCTTGGTGGTATCTTCGTAATTGCTTAACACATACGTGACAGCTTCGGGTACTTGTACGCCAAGTATCATGCTCTGCGCGTTAAAGAGCGAAAAAGCATGAATGATCACAAAGCTTACGGTAGCAAAACCATTCCAGCGATGTATACGAGTCAGTCGATCAAGACCGAAGTCTTGCTCAAGCCAGGCACTACGGCCGATTAGCCAGAACTGCACCACCAGACAGTATGCAGCCAGGAGAGCCGCCAAGCGAGAGAAGGACATGAGCATCATCGGCACTGTCCCAGCCGTAGCACCGCGCCAGCTCAGCGACGCCCAGACACCAATGATGAGAATGAGATTTGCCACCCAGAGCAAGATCCAGCGGTATTGCTTCCATGTCATATGCATAAATGTATCGTACGCGCGAATTAGTTAACGCGTCAACTTTTCTTGTTGCGTTTTCGCTTTCGATTTCCCCCGCGCTTCTTTGCTGCCTTGCGTAATGATCCACCATCCGACTTTACAACCTTCTTGACCGTACTCACCACTGCCTCAGCACTTGTTACGGCAGTCTGCTGGAGACCAGGGGTTGTCAGCGCAAGAGCGATGCCGACCAAGACCCAGAGATGAACGACATAAAGTGTTGAAAACGTCTGGTACTGGATTGCCATCGTGACAAAAAAGCTCGCGATAACAGGGGGCCATATGTGATCTGGACCTACATTACGCCAGGACATGCGCAAGACTCGAGCCCATAAAAGAACAAAGAATCCAAGCAACAGACCGAAGTTTACAATTCCACCCTCCGCGAGCAACTCGGCCGGTTCGTTATTCGCAATAATATAGCCAGTCCAGCTCCTGTATAACTCAACATTTCGCTTCGAGTATTCGCTGAAATTTCCTGGACCGATACCAAGAAATGGCTGCTCCATAAATGCCTTCAATGCCAAGTCACGATTTCGCACTCGGTCGTCCTGTGGAACGTAGTTTGTTGCCTGTTGAACCACGAGCTCAGCATTTGGCTTGACAGTATTCTGGTTGGTAGAAGGCTGCGGCAACTTAAAATTACTAATATTCAATGCAAGAGCTACTCCAACCAATACGAGCCCTAACAATCCTAATGTCTGTGTATAGCGAATCTTGCGCGCCACGATGACAAGCAACAAGATAAGCCCTGCCGCTCCAGCCACCAACGCGCCGCGAGATACAGTCAGTACCAGTTGTGTTGCGATAAGTGCGATCAGGAAAGGGCGTTCTTCATCTCCATGTAAGAATTTGACCGAAAAGTACATCAATGGAATCGTCAGGTAGTTTGCGTAATAGAGTGGCTCGAGCCCCGTCGATTGAATGCGCGGAAAGCCCAAAACGGTCTTAGAATATATATCGCGCAAGCCCGTCCAGCTCGTCGATAGACCAAGTAAATCACCAAAATACTGATAGAATCCAAACGCCAATACTATCCATGTAGATATATAGATAGCGCGATTTATCCATTCACTCTTTGCGTCGCGATAGATAAAAGCTAGTGCGATGGCAGTGAAGCATGTAAATGCCGTAAATACCCAAACGGCCACCGCACGCTTCAAGTCGGCACTCAGTAGTACGGACAAAAAGTACATAAACATAAACCCAAACAGCAGATAAAACGTAGGGTCCTTAAGTTTGGCGCGCTCGCGCCATATACACGGGACAGCTACCAGCATGAGCGCCGAGCACAAAAGTAAGCTTAGTCGAAGCGTGATGCTCATTCCGAATAATGGCACATCGACCGATGGAATGCGCTCAAATGGGAGGGCAAATATTACGGCAGCCACGAGCAATGGAAGTGCTGTTTTTTTTGTAAAGACTTTTTGCAGTTGTAGAAGCAAGACGTTCCCCTCTCGTTGTTTACTCTAGCTTACCTGCGATCACCTGTAGCATCAAGCATAACGCCCGCTCAGTCTTGCCAATATATGTTCACCCACGTCTTGTCCGGATTTTGGCATGACCACAGCGAATCCTGGCGACGAACTAGAGATCTCCTGATAAGCACTGGTTTGGTCGCGCTCTCAGCAACTGCCTTTTCACGAATAGCATAATAGCGATTACCCCATTCGTTATGCCATATAGTATCGATCCCACCTGCCTGAATGACACTAGAGTATGTACGTGCCTTCATAAAGCTTTCTTCTTGGCACCACTGCACGCGTTCTGGGCTGCCAGTAATATAGCCGGTCGAACGCCACCATGTAAGCGGACCAAGCGTAAGATTCGCATTGAGAGAGAGAAAGCTCGTAGCAAAATAGCTGAGGATGATTAATGAACCGATCACGCCAGCCACTAATTGTGTTGAGTTTTTATGCAGCCAGCTTGCTGCCATCGCCCCTGCCCATATACCCACAGCAATAAATATCGGTAAGATGTAGCGCGCATCTTTATTACGAAGCAACGTAAAGCACAGCAATCCCCCTAGGCTGCTACTAAGCAGAATCAGCATCTCTAGTGACAGCTTCTGAAAACGCATCTTCACTGCATGTGCGAGGGCGGCCACAACCGGCAGCAGCCACGGCAACCAGAGGTATTCCCTAAGCATTGCCCGTGGATACCACAGCAAGCCGGCGAGGGACCATACTGCTGGGTCACCTTCATTCACCCCTGCAGCCGAGCCATTCGCGCGAAAATCACCGCGCACCGCATCGATATTGCGTACATACCACGGCTGAGCTATTGCGGCGCCGACAGCCAGGCTCACGATGATATTCTGCAACACCGCACGGCGATCGCGTTTTGCAGTGAGACCAGCCAGCATCACTATAGCCGCAGGCAGCGCAACAAAAGCCGGGTAGGTCCACTTCGTGAGCATACCAAGACCAAAACATACCCCACACAATAGTGACCAATTATAGCTCGTGAATCTTCGAGTGCGCATCAATATAGCTAGTGTAAGTGCCACCATGGCAGTAAGAGGGATATCAATCTGAAAATCTCGCACCACAGAACCAACCAAAGGCATCGTGAAGAAGAATACCGACCCCAATAAGCCTGCATACTTGATTCGCAACGATCGGCCAATTGAAATCATTGAGCCAACGATCACCCCAACCCACAAAACATTTGACGCAACCGCAGACACGACACTATGACCGAACACTGCCTGCCACTTTGCAGCCCATATATACAGCAGTGGTGGATAGTACATATAGTGCCAGATCAAATCGAGCCAATGATGTCCGCTCAATAACCGAGAGTATACTTCGGCAGTATACAGATGTCGTGCCATATCCCAGTGAGGAGGGCGCTGGTCAATGCTGCGCCATATGAGCACAGCGACCATATACAAGATCGTGAACATTAAGCCATAAAGATATTCGCGATGCGTCGACCGTAATACTTTGACTATACGAGCAGCGCGGTGCCTTAGGTCCTTATGAAGCTTCTTGTGCACGAATCACCTGCGCTAGTTTTTTTGCGGAATTTTGCCATGTAAATTTCTGGGCGTGTTTTTTACCACTCGCCGCCAATCGTTTCCGGAGCTTAGAGTCCGTGAGTATTTTGAGCATACCCTTGGCGATACTCTTCGCATCCTGGTCTACATACAGCGCTGCATCCCCTGCTGCCTCCGGCAATGAACTATTACGGCACGTTATTACTGGCACACCAGCGCGCTGTGCCTCGAGGATAGGCATACCAAAGCCCTCGAATAATGCAGGGTATACGAATACTGTAGCGCCGCCGTACAACGCCCACTTCTGCGCATCGGTGACGTAACCAAGAGATATGACTTGCTTCGGGTCGCTCACATCTAGCCGTTCTTGAATCTCATCATCCATCCAACCCTTACCACCGGCCAATACGAGCGCATACGTATCACGCAATGCGGTCGGGAGTGAGTTATAGGCTCGGATAATGTTTGCCACATTCTTACGTGGCTCGAGCGTACTTACATACAGCAAATATTTCTTCGGCAGTGTAAGTTTCGCATCTGCGCGTACTGGATCGGGCGCAGCTGGATAAAGCACGAGGGCGCGATCTTTTGCCAGGCCATACCAATGATGCAGTCTCTCGGCAGTAGCATCCGAAATAGTCAGAACTCGCGAGCTTCGCTTTATGCCACGAGGCACAAGCCTGCGTAGATTAGCGCGATTGCGTGGGGCGACATACTCAGGCGTATCTAGGTAAGCCGTGTCATAAATGATCGGATAGACCCGTGCAGTCTTCGTGCGGACCGGTGCCACAAAGAAATTTGGGAAAATTATCGTTTCTATCTCGCTTACTCCAAGGAGACGCTCTATCGGCGGTGCAATACGTAATAGCATCAGCAGCCGATATAGTCGTGCGCCCATCGAGGTAATGATCTGTTCTCGCACATTCTTGCCTTTCACGCTCAATGGAGCATTTGTATCCGCAAAATGAAAGCATACGAAGTCATAGCCTGGCATCTGATCAACGAGCGATTGTAGCAAGCCTTGTGCATAAAAATCCACACCGGTCTTCTTCTGCCGCGTGAGTGCGGTCGCTTCAATATATATGGTTGGCTTACGAGTCGATTTTGTTATGTGAGTCATATCTTGTTACAGTATTATACGTATATTCTCTCAGAATCAGTAAACGAAGGACAGCACATATGACTAAGCGCGCACTTGTAACCGGCATTACTGGCCAGGATGGATCATATCTAGCAGAACTTTTACTCGAGAAAGGCTATGAAGTACATGGCATCATGCGCCGCAACAGTACTTTTACAACCGGCCGCATCGAACATATCTTTGATAAGATCGAGCTCCACTATGGTGACCTCGCTGACTCGAGCTCACTCCAGCATATCGTTAGCAAAGTGCAGCCCGATGAAGTATATAACCTTGCCGCACAGAGCCATGTAAAAGTTTCGTTTGATGTGCCGGAGTACACGGCCGATGTAACAGGTACGGGTACGTTGCGCTTGCTCGAAGCTATCCGAACAGGAGCGCCTGAAGCAAAGTTCTATCAAGCCAGTTCTAGCGAGATGTTTGGCAAAGTACTGGAAGTGCCACAGACCGAGCAGACACCTTTCTATCCTCGCTCACCATATGGTGCAGCAAAAGTCTACTCGTACTGGATTACAAAAAATTACCGTGAAAGCTACGACATGCATGCCAGCAATGGAATTCTCTTTAATCACGAGAGCCCACGTCGCGGCGAGACCTTTGTGACGCGCAAGATTACACGCGCTGTCGCTGCGATCAAGGCAGGCACACAAGATAAGCTGTATCTAGGCAATCTCGATGCTAAGCGCGACTGGGGCTTCGCTGGCGATTATGTCGAGGCCATGTGGCTCATGCTCCAGCAAGACAACCCTGATGACTACGTCGTAGCTACGAATGAAACTCACTCTGTAAAAGAATTCTGTCAGATTGCCTTCGAACACGTCGGCCTAGACTGGGAGAAGTATGTTGAAGTAAGTGAGAAATATTTCCGTCCGGCCGAAGTCGATCTCCTCATTGGTGACCCAGCTCACGCGAAGAAGCAACTCAACTGGGAGCCAAGAGTCAGCTTCAAAGAGCTCGTAACTATGATGGTAGATGCGGACGTAACAAGCCTGAAGGGCTAGCTACTTTCGGGCTGTCAGCTCAATTGCCTCTAATGTCTTGCGGGCTGTCACTTCCCATGTAAACCACTTCGCCTGCTTGAGCCCCTTAGCAACAAGCCTTCCATGCTGAGAAGGTCTATTCAGCAATCTATTCATCGCACTTACAAATTGTTTTCGGTTTTTTACTAAAACAGCAGAATCACCCGCAACTTCTGGAATTGAAGAATTATCAAGTGCTATTACTGGAGCCTGTGCTTGCATTGCTTCCAATATTGGTAACCCAAATCCCTCATAACGTGACGCGAATACAAATGCCAGACAGTGCTTATATAATGTCACCAACTGCTTATCATCCACATAGCCCATAAAAATTACTCTATGTTTTACATCTGAAGACTCCAGCTTTTTCCAAAATACTGGATTTACACCACGCTGAGCCTCCTCAAAATCGTTTCCCGCTAAAACCAATTTAACGTCCGATTTTGGGTTTTCCAGAACTACTTGCGCAAAGTCCTCAATAAGCTCGGCTACATTTTTCCGATGATCATTCCCCCCCACATAAAAGAAGTATGGTGAATCAATTAAGGACTTTGATGCTGGCTTAGGTAATGATTGTGCCGCCAAGGGCGTAATGGTAGATTTGATTTTCTTTGTGTCTTGGTCAAATTTATGTAAATCGATTAATGATGCCTGTGAAATTGAAACGATATGTTGCACTTTAGCGAACCGGTGCATTATTTTTGCGTAACGGTCTCTCATCTTCCACGCAAAGAAATGAGAGTCATCCTTTGGAATATAAAACGAGAAGTATTCTTTTTGGAACAATAACGGAATTAGGTCATACAAAACAGCCACCGTTGGCGCACCTGATATCAAGTCGTATGACACATCGGGCTGAAAAAAAACATCCCCTTTGACACGGGCGAGGTATCGTAGTGGAATATGCCGCGCGCGTCGATACTGCAAAACTTTATCAAATTTCTCGAGAAGCCCAAAACCAACTGGGGTTACCTCTACGTTAGGATAGCTTGCCAAATCTAGCTCTATCGGTATTCCTCGCCAGATATAAGCGATAAAGGTGTGCTCCTTGCCTAAACGAAATAGCTCCGGCAACATACTTTTGAGATATTTCCCTATCCCCCGCTTGGCATGACCGCTCTGAAGTGGTCGTAAATCTACTGCGATTCGCATAATATACTTAATTATGAAGCTTACTGAGCAACTGCGCTAGTGACCAGCTTTTGCTATAAATACTTTGTCGTTCTTTTAAAAATTCCTGCATATGCAAAAGCGCGCTAAGAAAACCACCTAGCCTACCAAGAAGTCGATTCCAGTTATCACGGAAAGAATAGCTATGAGCTCGGGATTTTTTATACAGTGATATAACTGGCAACAAAACAATCCAAAGTATCGATCCTACAAAATCACCTTTGACGCCATTGAGCCACAGGATCAACAATTCTTTATTTGTAAGGAATTGATAGCCAAGACGATAACGATTTCTATTAGCATATATTCCGCGCCTCAAAGGGATGGAGGAAGATGTCGTAGTATTTGGCTGATGGTGCACTCTTGCAGAGTTGACAAGTACCACTCCATAACCTGACCGCCACATGTTTAAGCACGCTGCCACATCTTCATAATAGAGAAAGTAGCTATCGTACCACTCTTGGAAATATTGATTACGAATTAGCATATTACTTCCGCTCACAAACTCAACAGATTCTATATCTTCGCTTTTATGTCGCTCGACAGTTGTTAAATTTTTCAGAACTAACTGAGGAGGTAAATGCGAAACACCAGCATCATCAACTTCAATGCCCCCAACGATCCCAAGACTAGAATCAAACTCAAGTGCCTCCACCAATTTGTCGAGCCAGTCAGGGAGCAGCTCTGCATCATTATTTAGGATTGCAATATAGGTCACGTCATTTTTTTTGCTTGCTGCAAAATTGATAGCACCAGCATAGCCAGGATTGGACAGTCTTTTAGTCAACTGAACGGTGTGCTTCAGGGTCTTAAGCCCTTCACTCAATACTCGTCGTTCGCTGTCGGTCGATGCATTGTCAACAACTATTGAACGGTATGCAAATTTCGATTTATGTTGATCTATCGACTCAAGCGCGCGTAATGTTAACTCCGGTGCGTGATAGTGCACCAGAATAAACATTACGTCTACCTGATTTTTTTTCATAATAATCCAATTAAGTTCTTTATGATGCTACTCCAATCGAGTTCTTTACGGTATGCAATAATATTTTTTTTGTATGCCTTAGTGATCCTTATATCCTGTAGCTTATGTAGGGCTAGCCCAATTGCACGTGGATCCAAATACGGCACTACCTCTCCAAGCTTGCGGGTCTTAATCTCCTCAGCGAAATAATCGCCTTCGGTAGATAGAATCGGGACCTCATGAGCTAAGTACTCGAGAACGCGGGTGCGAAACGCAAGCTCAGTTTCGAGCGACTGATAGTGCAAGGATAAGCCGACATCTGCAATGCCGAAAAGTTCATTTCGTCTTGCGTATGGCGTCCAGCCTTCAGCGATTATTACCCTATCGCGCAATGCTGGATGCTTATCTAAATACGCCACAACGTCGTTAGCAACTTGCATCTGGGGGACGTGAGGATCTGGATGCCGAAAACCAGGAAAATATAGCTTAGTGTTTTTGGGCGCATATCCTTTTATCAATGATTCTAGAAGTGTCAAAGGGTCAAACCAATTCCAGATACCACCACCCCATAAAGCAAGCTGATCTTGTTTGCTGACCCCAATCTTTTTGCGGATCTCGTCTCGCTTGCGACTGTCTAAGTTGCGTTGGGCGTGCATGCCAAACGGCAGACTGACGAATTTTCGGACCGCAATATGGTCTTGCCGATATTCACCCAAACTCAGACCTTGCAGTGCCTGTAACTGACCAAGTAGGTAGTGCTTTTGTGCAGGGGTAGCATAAACGATATAGTTTGCATTTAATAATACCCGCTTCAACTCACTCCGAATATATTCCAAATGTTTCTTACCCGATATATCATCTAACTCATAGCTCAGACGCTCGAGGTTCTCAATATATACCGGGTCATATCCGTCGTAAATAAATTCTGCCTTGTTGAGTCTCAGTAATAACAGTTCTTTCATACTGAGCGTCTGACTAAACCACACTTCGTATGATGATAAAAAATCAGCTACTTCACGCAATGAGACATCTTTAGATATGAATTGAATGCTCGCATCCAAATCTACAGGCCTAGTTGAACCTGGAGGTGCGATCAAGCCCACAGATGTATGCCTACCTGCAGCACGAGCAAGCTCAACATAGCGTTGGGCAGTACCTGCCATCCGCTCGCCAATTTTGTCTCTTGAGATAAATACGATGCTTTTCATAATTTATCGCTTAATTCCCAGGGCGATTCGAGTTGTTCGTGCCAAAGTATGGATAATTCTACCGATGCCCACAAATCCAACATGTCGAACTTGTATTTTGAATCGAGCCCAATTAATACTAAGCTCATCATCAATCTTATCAGAAATACTCTCGCCCTCCGCAGGATGTTTACGATATCTAAGCAGAGGATCATTCAGCAACGTACCATAGACGCCGTTTTCGGCCAAAGTCAGAAATAGGTCCCAGTCCTCAAGCCCACCTCGAATACGCGGGTTAAACATGTGCTTTTTCAATATTGAGGCGCGAAATAATGCCGAGGCATGAATGTAGTTTTCCTGCTTGAGCAAGTTCAAATCAAATTCTCGTCCCTTTCGTTCGCCTGACTTATCACCAAAATATTCTATACCGGTATACACGTATCCTACCCCGATATCACTTATTGCAAGTCGCTTATAGCAAGCTTCGATATATTTTGCTTTAAACATATCGTCAGCATCTAAGAAACAAATATAATCACCTTTGCTCTCACGAATGCCGAGGTTACGTGCGGAAGCCGGTCCAGCGTTGTCTTGACGAACATACTTAACTCCATTGGCCTTATACTTGAGAACGATATCCTTAGAATCATCAGTTGACCCATCATCAACCACAATGATTTCAAGATTCGTATATGACTGCTTCAAGCAACTCTCTATGGCGTCAGCAAGATATCTACCATAGTTGTAGCATGGAAT
>CAZTHB010000009.1:10462-26066 GCA_964613485.1 uncultured Candidatus Saccharibacteria bacterium | reverse complement strand
TCGGCATCGTCGGTCCAACTCGACAGGATTACGCAAAAGTCACGGCATTAGTCGAGCTCACTGGTAAGAAACTAGAGGAGGTACTCAATTAATGAAGTCAAATAAGAAGAACCCCACAAAGGATAAGAAGCCGGAGTTCCAGAAGGATCCCGTAGCTGATCTTACGGCAGACTTGCAGCGTGTGCAGGCAGACTTTGAAAACTACAAGAAGCGTATCGCGAGCGAGCGAGCCGAACTCATGACTTCAGCTAAACTCGCTGTACTCACCGACCTCCTGCCAGCACTTGATAACTTCGACCGTGCTGCCACCCATCTTCCGGAGCACCTCCAGAATGACCCTTGGGCACAGGGTATGACTTATGTTGGCACACAGCTCGAACAGATACTCGATGAAATGGGCGTTCGAAAGTTCACACCACAGCTTGGAGAGGCATTTAATCACGATACTATGGATGCACTCGAGCGCATCGCTTCGGACCATCCGCCCGAGACTGTCGCCGAAGTGTTGACGCCTGGGTATCAGATACAGAGCCAAACCGTACGGCCAGCCAGCGTCAGAGTGAGTAGCGGAAATAATACTGAAGAACTCAATAAAGAAGGAGAAAAATAATGGCAAAGATTATCGGAATCGACCTCGGAACTACCAACTCGGCTATGGCCGTCATGGAAGGCGGCGACCCAACTGTAATTACAAACATTGAAGGTGCGCGTACGACCCCGTCGATCGTGGCGGTAAATAAAAATGGCGAGCGCCTCGTCGGGCAAGTCGCCAAGCGACAGGCAGTTATTAACCCAGATAACACAATCTTCTCAGTCAAGCGTCTGATTGGTCGCACCATAGAAGACCCTGAGATCAAGCGCGATATGGAGCTTATGCCATACGAGATCGTGAAAGCTGATGGTCATGTGAAGGTTAAGATGGGTGACAAGGATTATACTCCAGAGGAAGTGAGTGCAATGATTCTCGCTAAGCTCAAGGCTGACGCCGAGAAGTATCTGGGAGACACAGTGACCGAAGCGGTTATCACGGTGCCTGCGTACTTCAACGATGCGCAGCGACAGGCCACTAAGGACGCTGGTAAGATTGCTGGGCTCGAAGTGAAGCGCATTATCAACGAGCCAACTGCTGCCGCCCTCGCATATGGACTCGATAAGAAAAAAGAAGAAAAGATCGTCGTGTACGACCTCGGTGGCGGTACGTTTGACGTATCAGTACTCGAGCTCGGTGACGGGGTTTTCGAAGTGAAGTCGACCAATGGTGACACCCACCTCGGTGGCGATGACTTTGATATCACGATCATTAACTGGTTGGTTGATGAATTTAATAAAGATCAAGGCATTGACCTCAAGCAAGACAAGGCTGCTATGCAGCGCCTCAAGGAGGCTGCCGAGAAGGCAAAGATCGAGCTTTCGACTACGCAAGAATCAGAGATCAATATTCCATTCATTACAGCCGATGCGAGTGGCCCGAAGCATCTTAATCTCACACTCTCTCGCGCTAAGCTCGAAGAGCTTGTTGGTAAGCTCGTCGACGACACACTTAAGCCGTGTGAGGCAGCGCTGAAGGATGCAGGTCTCGATAAGGGTGCGATCAATGAAGTTATACTTGTCGGCGGCATGACTCGTATGCCACTTGTACAGAAGAAAGTTGAAGAATTCTTCGGCAAGAAGCCACTTCAGGGTGTGAACCCAGACGAAGTCGTTGCCATCGGTGCGGCTATCCAGGGCGGTGTGCTCGGCGGTGAAGTGAAGGATGTGCTGCTACTCGATGTCACACCGCTTTCACTCGGTATCGAGACGATGGGCGGCGTGATGACGAAGCTGATCGACCGCAACACGACCATTCCCACGAGCAAGACCCAAGTGTTTTCAACTGCCAGCGACAATCAGCCAAGCGTAGAGATTGTTGTGCTCCAGGGTGAGCGTGAGATGGCTGCAGACAATAAGATTCTTGGTCGTTTCCAGCTCGACGGTATCCCACCAGCTCCACGTGGGGTTCCGCAGATTGAAGTGAGTTACAATATCGACGCGAATGGCATCGTCAGTGTGACTGCGAAAGATAAGGCGACGAATAAAGAGCAACACATTACGATCCAGAACTCCAGCAATTTGAGCGAAGATGAGATCAAGAAGATGCAGGCTGACGCTGAAGCTCACGCCGAAGAAGACAAGAAGAAAAAAGAACAGGTTGAAGCCAAGAACCACGCCGACACGATGGTCTACACCGCCGAGAAAAGTCTCAAAGATGCTGGCGATAAGGTTGATGAGACGGTGAAGAAAGATGTCGAAGAAGCAACGAAGGCGCTCAAAGACAAGCTTGGTGAGAGCGAGCCTGATGTAGAGGAACTCAAGAAGCTTACGCAGGATCTCTCGGACAAACTAACCAAGATCGGCGAGCAAATGTACAAGGCTGAAGAAGCTGCAGCCTCGGCTGAGGGTGACAAAGATAGCGAAAAGAAGGATGATAAGTCTGATGACGCCGAAGAAGGCGAAATCGTCGACGAGAAGAAGTAAAAAGCATGCCCTCAACATCATCACCTGAATTTCGCAGCTTCCTAACCTATGTCGGAGAGGCAGGGTATGCTAGTGAAAAGCCCATTACTCGAGATCTTTCGGACGGTTCGCACGATATTGTAATCGAAAAGGATGGATGGAGATTTCATGACAATTGGTTCGGTGGTGAACCGTTCGGTGGGGCTGAGGTTATTAGTAAGGATGGCAAAGCCTTCTGGATGATGACATACTTTGGCGCAATCAAGAACCCCGATGAAAAGCCGGCCGATGTATATGCTGCTCTCAAGGAAGCAATGCGATTACCGGATCAAGATATGCCTGTTCGCGGGAAGCGAGAGCTTACTGCTTCAAATGGGTACAAGTATGCGTTTGTTTGGACTGGTGATTTAGATCGATTTAATGGGAATGAAAAGATTTATAACAAAGTAGGGAAAATAGTGTATGAGGCCGAGGTAAGCGGAGGGCTGATCGATCAATGAAAACAATCATCTTCATTGATGGCGAGAACTTCGTCTACCAGCTGCGTGATATGCTCGCGAAGCGTCGCTTAGTGAAATATCGCGACGAGCTGGTACGAGTTGATATTCGTAAGATGCTCGCCGACGTATTGCAAGATGATTCGGTGAAAACTGCAAAGATCGAATATTATGCTGCAAAAGTGCACATCATCGATCGTACGCCAGAGCTCAAGGAGCGCACCGAACGTTATGCAAAGGATGCTGACGCCTGGGAAAAAGCACTTACGAGCCAGAATATCGACTACATCCAGGCTGGTCACTTACTTGTTCGCGATGGTAAGCCTTGTCAGGTGTGTGGGCATGCAGAGCCAGTATTGGTTGAGAAGGGCGTAGACCTTCGATTTGCTACTGATGTGATTCGGGCATCTGGAGATAATGTGCGCATCATTCTCTTGAGCTCGGACGGCGACATGGTACCGGCGATTGAAGAGTCCAAGCGGCGTGGGGCTGAGCTCTGGTACGTCGGATTTCGCGGTGTGAGCAATGCTGCCCTGGCACGGACCGCAACACGCAAATTTACCATTCTCGCCAAGCACGCAGCAGCGGCACTTGGCCCCAAGCTCAATAATCAGCAGTCTCAGCCAGAACGGCAACAGCAGCAGAGGTCTCAACATGACCACAAGCAAACACGCACAAATGAAGCAAAGCCGGCGGGTGCAATGACTGGCTCGCGACTAGCAAGTATGCTGATGCCACAGGTGCAGGCAGCTCCACGTGCAGAAACGGAGACCAGTGCACCTGCCTCTACTAAGCCAGCCCCTAAGCCTGCAGCCCGTCGACCCCGTACCCCAAAGAAGGAATCGTAGCGATGGCAGACAAGCGTGATTATTATGAGATATTAGGTGTATCGAAGGGTGCAAGCTCAGACGAGATTAAGTCGGCCTTTAAGAAAGCGGCACTCAAGCACCACCCCGATCGAGAGGGCGGGGACGAAGCAAAGTTTAAAGAAGCAAGCGAGGCTTACGAAGTCTTGTCAGATGAGAAACGCCGCGCCGCTTATGACCAATTTGGGCATGCGGCTGGTGCTGCGAATGCTGGCGGACCAGGAGGGAGCCCGTTCGGCGGATTCTCTGGTGCAGAAGGCTTCGGCTTCGACAATGTGCAATTTGACTTCTCTGGTGCCGGTGGATTTGGTGATATTTTTTCTGAGATTTTTGGCGGAATGCGTGGACGACCGCGTGATGTACAGGTTGCTGTGGCAATCGACTTCGATGAGGCGGTTAAAGGTACTACGCGCGAACTGACTTTGCGGGTGATGGATCGTGCGAGTGGTGAGCGCAAGAGTGAGTTGGTCAAGGTGAAGATTCCTGCAGGTATTGATGATGGGCAGTCGGTGCGCTTGAGTGGAAAGGGTGAATATGGAGCGAATGGTCAGAGAGGTAACTTGTATGTTGAAGTCCATGTGCGCCCGAGTAAGGACTTTGAGCGCCAGGGGCCACACCTCATCACGCGCATCAAGGTCGATATGGTAGATGCAGCACTGGGTAGTGAGGTCGACATCAAGACGCTCGAAGGTGATGTAACGATCAAGGTGCCTGCAGGCACGCAGTCGGGTAAGGTCCTAAAGCTCTCTGGTAAGGGTATGCCGGTGCCAGGCACGAATCGCCACGGAGACCATCTTGTTGAAGTAACGATTGAGATACCGCATAAGCTAAATGCCAAGCAGCGTGCTGCGCTCGAAGAATATCGTAAGGCCAGTAAGAAAAAAGGTCTGTTTAGATAAAAAACCTCCAGCACAATCGTGCTAGAGGCTGAAGCTCGGTGGCTACATCTCTCTTTGAAAGGGAGATGTAGCCCCTGGTCACAGAACGCGACCAAACTGGCAAAAGCGGAACGGCAATCAGTTCATGGATCTAGCCGGATTGATTCGGCATCCAGCTCCTCTGCTAGAATTCGCTGAATTTCGGCTGTAGCTCGATCAATCTCATTGGGCTGACAGTGGAAACTGAGCTCAAAGCCCGATGCGGACAGTCCGGTGAAAGACACGATTGGGTCGATGATCTGCATGCCCGGCACGTAGCAGAGTTGGCTCAAGCGGAGCGATACCCTTGTTGCATCGAGCTGGTCCTCAAAGCGGGGACCACGCAATCTGGTTATTGACACCTCCCACAGCTCGAGGGGTTCGGCGCCACTTGGCTGAGGCCCAACGGTAGTGATACTGAAGAGTGGTGTTTGCAGGTCAAGTGTCATGATTCTCCTGTGCTTGTGAGTTTTCTTGTATACAGCTCCTGATTGAGAATCTCATCGATTGCTCGTCGGAGCGCACCGTCGATAACAAAACCCGCTTCGGTATAGAACCGTAGCATGAGCGTCCCGTCTCTTGCGACGTGAATTTCGGCAAACCGGCAGCCTGGCAACTTGTTGACAGCCTTCCGGATCTGAAGCGCACAATAGCCACGCAAGTAGCTGTAGGCGCTCAGCACAAGAAACCAATCTGGTACTTTTTCGCAACGGAGATCCCAGCATACTCCGCCGTTTGGGAAGTATGTTTTCACGCGAGTGTTAGTGCGCGGGAAGAATTCCTCACTCTCGGCGATGTGCGAAGAGCTATCGAGAATGTGCTCAGTGGGCTCAGATGTCGTTGCCATTACCGGTTATCGGCGGTGTCTTGCTGTAGAGTTCGCGGTCGAGTGCGTCATCAACAGCATCAACGATCTCACGAGGGAGCTCATCGCATTCCGCAGTGACGAAACTCACTTCGAACTCGCCATCACCAGTGCCGATGAAGGAGATCATCTTCACTCCATCGATAGCGCGTACTGCGGCATGGAGATTCTGGATGTATGCTACGCGAAGGGGGCTATCTTCCCTGAGAATAGCTGCAAACCAGTCTGGAGTGGTGGCGCAGGAGAGATTCCAGTAGGTGCCACCATCCGGTAGGCCTTCTGAGATCTCGAGCGGAGTAGGGGTAATCGATACGATGTGCTTCATGATTGATCCTTCGATAGTAGGTGCGGTTTCGCGTAGTGTTGTGTTGTTTAGCACACCCGCGAGCGGCGTTATTTTATCCTAAAAACAGATAGAAATCAACGTATACAAAAACCTCTCAGCGAGGCCGAGAGGGAGCTGACTAACGATAAGTGTATCGTGCTTAGGTTGTCGAGGCGAAGAAGTGCTCTTGAATCAATTGATCGATTTGACGACGGTCTTTGTCGGAGAAATTGTCAAAACGCGTAGTATCGCAAATGACTGTGAGGGTACCTGAATCCATTGCGACAATTGGGCCGCCCTCGAAGCATTCCATTCGTCCGACGCTCTCTGTGAGTAGTGCAAGTGAGCGTATGGCGTCGGGGTCATTCTCGCGCAGCCCCTTCCGAATGCCCTCGGGGAGTGGTTTGCATACGATGCGCCATGAGAATCCCAGTTCTCGCTCTCTGACCGTTATACTCTCGATCTTAGACATACTTTTCTCGTTTCTCGAGTAGGTGCGATGAGTAACAGTTTGCTAATCTACACTAATATCGACTGGATTTCAATATCGCCGATTTGGAAGCTAGCGTATAATAAGCACATGCTTTTTGGATCAATTGCGGTTAACGGAAACGTATTTGTTTTTGCGGTACTTGGACTCTTTCTAGGATGCGGATTACTCTTTGGTGAGGCACGTCTCAAGCGCGTGACTATCGGCGCCCTGGTAGGCCTCTTTGCTGCTGACCAGCTGGCCGACTTTGCCGCAACCCAGCTCGGCAACGCCGGGCTCGATATTGATGATCAGGCTGTACTCAAGCTCGCCCTACTGTTATTTGTCGCGATACCACTCTCACTCGGCAAGGCACCGTCAGTAGGGGGTCGATTTTCGATTCGTTCGATTGTGCTCGGCATGCTTGCAGGCACGACCGTCGTAGCGTATGTAAGCAATTTTGTCGCCGACACTCTCTTGCAGGAGCTTCAGACTGAATATAATTTGATCGCGCTCGCGACCGATAATCGATCGTGGTGGTTGGCTGGCCTCATTCTATGGCTAATCATCCTGCATGTATGGAAGCCGAAGTCTAAAGACGATGACGATGGCAAAGGTAAAAAAGGCAAGAAAAAATAGCGCCCGAGGCATCGTGGTAGCTTGCTTTTTTGACCTTAAGAGTCTAGTATGTACACCTGTAAATTACACCATTAATTCACTATGCAATTACATCCACATCCACTGCCCCTGATTGGCCGCAAGACTAAAGTCGAGCTGGTCGATTTGGGCGTGAAAAACGTTGCGGCGAAGGTAGATACCGGTGCGTACCACAACGCCATTCACTGTTCGGATGTTGTGCTGCACAAGGAAGATGGCAAGAAATTCTTGACCTTTAAGGTGCTTGATAATGATCACCCGAGCTTCAAGAAACGCACCATCACTGTGCATCGTTTCGGTAAGCGTCGTGTGAAGAATTCGTTTGGTGTGTACCAAATGCGCTACCTCGTGCGCCTGGCGATTCGCGTCGAGGGCTCTACAAAGCTCTACAAAGTACACTTCACATTGGCCGACCGCAGCCGGATGCGTACCCCCGTTCTCTTGGGGCGAAAGTTCTTGAAGCACCGTTTCCTGGTTGACGTGCGTCATTCATGACCTATACAGTAAAGATATGAAAATCGCCATCTTATCCAAAGGTCGAAATAACTACTCGACCGCACGACTCGCTGACGCTGCCCGTAAGGCCGGCCACACGCCATTGATTGTTGACTATACGAAAGCCTACATGGGCATTGAGAGTATGGCGCCGACCGTACATATCGAAGGGCATGCCATCGATGATGTGCAGGCGGTTATTCCCCGTATCGCCGCTACGTACACGGCGTACGGGACTGCTGTAGTGCGCCAGTTTGAAATGATGCGGGCGTATGCTTCGGTGAGCTCACTTTCGCTCGTTCGTTCTCGCGATAAGTTGCGTTCGATGCAGCTACTTGCTCGCGCCGGCGTTGGCATCCCGAAGACTGTCTTTGCGTATGCAAGTTCAGATGCTCAAGAGCTTATCGATCTCGTTGGCGGTGCTCCCGTTGTTGTGAAATTACTCGAAAGCACTCAGGGTAAGGGTGTTGTACTCGCCGAGACGAAGAAAGCTGCCAAGTCAGTGGTCGAGGCGTTTAATTCGATCAATGCGAGCTTCATTATCCAGGAGTTTATCGAAGAGGCCGATGGTTCTGACATTCGTGTCATCGTAGTTGGCGATCAGATTGTCGGGGCAATGATGCGCAAGGGCGCTGAAGGTGAATTCCGTAGTAATACACATCGTGGCGGTGAGCCGATCGCAGTTGAGCTGACAAAGAAGGAGAAAAATATTGCTCTTAAGTCGGCTCGTACGCTTGGTATGTCGATCGCCGGTGTGGATATCATTCGCTCGAAGCGTGGTCCACTGGTGCTCGAGGTGAATAGCTCACCATCGCTACGTGGTACGGAGCTGGTGACCAGGCAAGACATCGCAGGGGCAATAATTGATTTCGTTGCCAAGCGAGCAATGGGCAAACGCAAGAAGGACAAGATCGGCGCTTAGTTCTCGATAGAAATACACACTCCCATACAAAAAATGAGCATTGACAAAATGCTCATTTTTTTGTAAAATATCCTGGTTCTATTTGCACCCCTACAGAAAGAGGTCTGGCTTATGTCCACGACCGAAACCAAATGGTTTGACGCGGAGTACGCGACGACTGCCAAGCGCACGAATCGTAGCCTCGTTGCTGCTTTTCGGCCTGATAAGGACAACGAAGCAGGGGAGCGCTGGCTCTTCGAAGCCGGCAATCAACAGGCTCCTCACCTCATCTATCCCAAGCTAGAGGCTACGGTCTACCAGGACACTGCCGAAGAGCTCGAGTCGTTGCTGGCCGACTGGAAGGACAACTCTCCGCTCGGGCGCATCTACAAGCGTTTCCTTCAGGAGAACTGCTACGTCAACCTTCTGGCCGATGCGGCGAAGAAGGGTGATATGGCTGGCTTTCGGAGAGCAAATGCTGAGCTGGGTTTCATTCCGGATTCGTCGCTCTTCCGCTCGATCGTAGCTGACATCCGGCTTCGTGCCGAAGCTGTGCTCGACGAAGCGCGCCTTCGCCCCCTGGCGACAGCGTTGCTCGAGGTGCTGCCCGAAGTTGATGTGCGAGCGCTGTTGCTTCCCCATGAGTCTGACGTGCGAGCCGCCTTTCCAGCTATGCTCGAGCTGAGTGGATTTTTGCATCTTCCGACTGATGTCGATCTCGATGCGGTCTGGGATGCTCAAGAGCTGGCGCGAGTTCTGCAGGCATCACTAGATGCGGGTGGGGCAGAAGGGTGGACTGCAATTGTCACCGACGAGCAGGCACGAATCTCGGTCGATCGTCCGAAGAAGCTGGCCAAGATCCCTGCTTCTCGACGGCTTCCTGGGCGTGATGCGTACGCTCTTATTGCACATGAGCGTCTGCACATCGAGCGTGCCCTTCGTGGCGCGAAGAGTGGTTACTACTTCCTTCAGTCCGGCACTGCCGGCTACATCACTGGGGAGGAAGGTACTACTCTCGCTCTTGAACAGGCCTTGAAGGGTCGGGCTAATCGACATGCGCGCGAGGATTACTACCTCGCGATTTCAGCAGCCGCTGGATTGGTGTCGGATCGTCCAATGACCTTCGAGCAAGTTTACCAGCTGATGCGTACGTATTACACGTTCGTCTCGCTTGAGCCTGATCGCGAAGGCGATACGACCGAGACACCTGAAGATAGGGCCTGGCAGCAGACTCTACGCACGTTCCGTGGTACTGACTGCAAGGGCAACGGTGTTTTCTACGGCAAAGACGTTGTCTATGCCAAGGGAAACCTCGGTATCTGGCAGCTTCTCATCGAGAAGCCAGAGGCAGCACAGACCTTCATGATCGGGAAGTTCAATCCGATGAACCCCGATGATATTCGAGATCTGACCGAGCTCGGGCTCCTCTCGGTCTGAGCTTCACACCGCATTCTCACCTAAGTGAGGGTGCGGCTGTTTTATTTATCTCGTGACGCTGTGTAAAAATTACGAAAGATCGTGTATTTCACGCGCGGTCGATACAGTCGACGGGCGCTGTAGGGGTGTACAAAGTAGCTGTCTGGCACATCCTGTTTGACTCTCCGCCAGACAGTGCGCAGGGTTTGACGCGGCGTCTTCTCGGGGTGAAACTGCATACCAAAGACAGGCTTCGTCTCGTGCTCATACGCTTCGATGCTACAGCGCTTGCTGCTGCCAGTAATTCGAAAGCCATGCGGGAGGCGCTTGATATGCCCAGAGTGATTCGCAAATGACACAAAGCGAGAAGGAAGTCCTTCGAAGAGCCGACTTGGACCATTGCGTTGGATCTCTATCCAACCGATTTCTTCTTGGGCATGACGCTCGAAATCACGTAAACTGAGCAGGCTCGCAATGATGAGCTCGTGCCCGAGACAGATGCCAAGCATCGGAATATTAGCTCGATATGCCGCACGGACGAGCTTGCGAATTTGCTGAAAGACCTTCAGGTCATCCATGGAGCTTGTGGGGCTACCACCGGTCAGTACAATGTGAGTGAATGTGCTGAGATCGGTTGGTAAATCTTCGTCGGTTGGTCGCACGACTGTAGCGCGGGTCAACTTACGCGGGCGAAACGCCATACAGTGCTTACACGGTCGCACGTGATTATTGTCGATGATGAGGACGTGGCGACGCATAGTTCTTATAGTAACGTATATGCTTGCATGGAGCGAGTTAGATTGACTAAAGGCACTTTTTCAGGTTAAATAGTATGGTTCTCGCGATCATAATACAAAACCTCCACATGATTGTATGATAAACATATGGGCCATTAGCTCAGTTGGTTAGAGCACCTGCCTTTTAAGCAGGGTGTCCTGGGTTCGAGCCCCAGATGGCCCTCCATTTATATTTATGAACAACGCATTTAATCAAGCAAAGATAGAAGAGTATCAGGCGAAGTTTCGTGAGCACAAAGGCTCGCCGAAGTCTCTCAAGTGGACAAGCAATGAATCTGCGGTGGAGCGTTATCGTCAGATAGTTGCAGACATTGATTTTGAGTCAAAGTCCATACTTGATGTTGGGTGTGGTTTTGGAGACATTATTCCGTATATCGCCGCGGAGACACAGTCATTTAAGTATGCAGGCATCGATATGGTTCCAGAGTTTGTAGAGCTGGCTCAACAGCGCTACCCTGACCACGACTTTCATGTTGGTACATATTTTGAATCACCGCTTAAGCAGCAATTCGACATTGTGCTTTGTTGTGGTGCGCTTAATTCAAATATGGAAAATGCTATAGAGTATCGCAAGCAGGCGATAGCGACGATGTTTGCGCATGCTAATACGGCCGTTGTATTTAATATGGCAGGGCACCATCCACGGCCTAAGTATCCTGATACAAGCACGGTATACTACGCAGACTCGAAAGAGATTTTGGAATATTGTTACACGCTGACTTCGAAGCTTATCTTGCGCCAGCACTATTCGAAGAAAGATTTTACTGTCGTACTATTTAAATAGCTTTACCGATGTCCTACACATTTACGGCACGACTTTGGCTCTATCCTGGGCCGTCAGCATGGGTATTCATCACGGTACCAAAAAAAACCTCTAACGAAATTAAACATGCGATGAGTGAATTCCCGAGGCGAGGGTTTGGTTCTGTGCGAGTTCTGGCATCGGTTCGAGGGGTGTCATGGAAAACATCGATATTCCCGGATTCAAAAGAAGGTGCCTATATCCTGCCTATCAAGAAGGCTGTGCGTCGGCAGGCAGGACTGGAAGTTGGTGATGTGGGCGAGCTGGAATTAGAGATAGATGAACTGTCGTTCTGAATCGACATAAGTCATAATAATTAACCCGAACAAACACCGCATAATTCCGTTATACTAGAAGGTCTATGAAACAAGACCTCGCGCTCAAGATCATGCTTGATGGCAAGTCTGTACTCCTGACGGGTGCAGCAGGTTCGGGTAAGACCTATGTACTAAATAAATTTATAAAACGGGCTCGTTCGCAGGGGAAGAGTGTGGCTGTCACGGCTACGACAGGTCTTGCCGCAACTCATCTCAATGGCAGTACGATCCATTCATGGAGTGGTATAGGAATACACCACATTCTGCCGCCGAAGTTTGCCGAAACTCTCTCGAAGTCTCGCCGCGATACAATCCAAAAAGCTGATGTTTTGATCATTGATGAGATATCAATGTTACACGACTATCGACTCGATATGGTAGATGATGTCTGTCGGTCAGTCCGTGAGTCGGCACTGCCATTTGGGGGTCTGCAGATCATTTTGTGTGGGGATTTCTTTCAGCTCCCACCGATTAACCGACCAGGCGAGAAGTCGGGTGGATTTGTGGTTAACGCTTTTGTTTGGGACGAACTAAAGCCAGCTGTATGTTATCTCGATGAGCAGCATAGACAGGATGAGGGTGAGTTTCTTGAGATTCTAAATGCGATGCGCGCAGGTGATGTGCGCCGCAATCATGCAGAGAGTTTGATGGAGCGACAACATGCTGAGCTTGGATACGGCGCCGATATTACGGAGCTTCATACGATGAATGTCGATGTTGATAAGCTGAATGCGAAAAAGCTGGCCGAGCTAGATAGTGAGTCACACGTCTACGCTGCGACGACAACCGGCTCGGCGCAATACCTTGAGACATTGCGGCGCTCTTGCTTGGCGGCAGATGATCTTGAGCTTAAGGTCGGCTCTCTCGTGATGTGCATCCGCAATAGTCAGGATAAGAAATACGTAAATGGCTCGCTCGGAACGATCGTTGGGTTCGAAAAGGCCACGCGATGGCCCGAGGTGAAGCTACATAACGGGAAGCTCGTGACGATAGGGCCGGAGACATGGGAATTACGCGATGGCGAGAAGCTGCGTGCTTCATTGGCGCAAATACCGTTGCGTCTGGCTTGGGCAATTACGGTACATAAGAGTCAGGGTATGACGCTCGACGCCGCACGAATCAACCTCAAGCGGGCATTTGTAGAAGGCATGGGCTATGTGGCACTGTCTCGGGTGCGCTCACTTGGGGCATTAAGCCTAACGGGCATTAATAATATGGCCTTGCGAGTGAGCCCAGATGCACTGCGTATCGATGCATCACTGCGCGAAGCTTCCGCTGATGCGGAAGTAGAATTTGGCGCGCTACTTGCCAAATAGTCCCGTATTATATAGCCATACAACTATCTTGTGCGCTTGTAAAACGCTCATGCTACAATAAGGGGTGATATGCAGCGAATCCACCACATACCAGGGGTGATTTTCTGGCCTTGCTCAATAGCGGTACTATTCTGTTGGCTTTTTCTTGTAGCCTGGCTTGTACTGCATTTTTTCGGCGTCACAGATGTTGGCAGTAATCCGCTCGAAGCCATACCGCGTATGCTGCAAATGACGGGCACATAGTCCTCAAGCTTGCTGAATCGCTGCCTTGATCTGTAGCATACAGACATGAAGCGAACAAGCCAGATCATGATATTCGCACTATGCTGGCTGACAGGCATACTTTTTGCAGCAAACTATGTGACGAATGTTCAGTATTGGCAGATTGGGGTTGCTCTTGCTGTAGGTCTATTCGGATTGGCGTTACTGCGCGGGACCCAGAAGCTCTGGCCCATACTTTTCCTTGGCGTTGTGCTTGGTATCGTTCGTGGTCAGGTATATTTTGCCGACCAGCGTTGGTATGATATCGCGGATAAGATAGGTGAGAAGGTGGTATTGACTGGTCGTGTGGCGGATGAACCAGGCTGGAACGATCAGCGTCTATTTGAGTTTTACTTAACGGATTTAACTGTCGATGGCCGGCCGACTCCTGGCTTACTAAAAATCAAATCTCAAGTCGGCAATGTGCTTGAAGGTCAGCGTGTGCAGGTACGTGGCAAGGTGGGGCAGGCACTGGGTCGTGCACCAGCTCAGATTTGGTATGCGACCGTTATCGTCCTAGATGCCCGCCAGCCGTATCCGACGCGCCTAAAGTACATGATGTCGCGCGGGCTATTCGCATCATTGCCGCGAGAGCAGGCCGGCTTCGTTCGGGGGCTGCTATTTGGCAGTCGGTCGGGTATATCACAAGAACTTGAAGCCGCTTTGCGGGCTGATGGCTTGACGCACATCATAGCTGTCTCAGGTTATAATTTAACAATCATTATTGCTGCTTTGGCAGTCTTTTTACGTCGTAAGTCAGCAGCGAGCTTAATCTTATCCCTCGCAGCGATCATGCTTTACGTGGCGATGACGGGCTTCTCGGCTTCGATAGTGCGGGCTGCGATCATGGGGTCGATTGTCTTGATAGCTCGATATGTGCGCCGCGATGCAAATCTCTGGTCGGTATTTGGCGTGACGATATGCCTCATGACAGCTTATGCACCCGAGTATTTGCTCGCCGACATGAGCTGGCAACTGTCAGTTCTGGCGCTTGCGGGTGTGTTGCTGGTCGTCCCTCGTCTTGAAGATATGCATGGATGGCGGACTATATTCAAAGAAGGTCTGATGGTTTCTCTGGCGGCTCATCTCGCAACTGCGCCACTTATCGCGTACCGGTTCGGGAGTCTTTCACTCATCGCACCGATGGCAAATCTCGTCTTTTTACCTGTAGTGCCGATTTTGATGCTGGGTGGTGTCATCGCTGCGACTTTAGGAGTGTTTATGCCAGCTCAAGCGTTTATCATAATGACGCCCCTGAGATGGGTCATAGATATCGTGATGCAGGGGGTGGTGTGGTTCTCGCGCATCCCGCAAGCGCAACTGAGTCTTGAACAGGTCAGTCTAGCAGGTGTGCTCATCGGGTATGCCTGTCTCGGCTGTATGGTTGCAATCAATCTGTTGAGGGCTAGAAAAAATGCCCAGAAAACGCTATAATCCATCTGAAAACTTCGAGTAAATTAGAAGTTGACTCGAGATTACTAAACATGGTGCATAAGCTAGCTAGTTGATTTTTGAAGAGAGGATATATAACCCATGAGTGGGCATAGTAAATGGCATTCAATTAAGCATAAAAAAGGTGCTGCAGACGCCAAGCGAGGTAAGATCTTTACGAAGCTTGGTAATGAGATCGCGCTGGCAGCGCGAGACGGTGCTGATCCGGAAGTAAACTTTCGGTTGCGCTTAGCTGTAACCAAAGCAAAACAGGCGAACATGCCGGCTGCGAATATCGACCGCTCTATTGCTCGCGGCGCCGGAACGGCAGGAGGTGCGGCCTTAGAAGAACTCACCTATGAAGGCTATGGCCCCGCTGGCATCGCAGTGATGGTGCAGGCGTTGACTGATAATCGCAATCGCACGGCGGCCGATGTGAAGGCAGCGTTTTCTAAGCATGGCGGATCTCTCGGTGGGCAAGGTAGTGTTGCGTATATGTTTGAGTCAAAGGGAGTGATTTATTGTAAAGAATCGGCCAATAAAGATGAGTTGAGCTTGCTTGCCATCGAGGCAGGTGCGGCGGACATCGATGACACGGGTGATCAACTCGTGATTTATACCAATCCGCAGAGCCTTGAGTCGGTGAAGACAGCGGTAGGCGAAGAAAACGTTGAGACAGCAGATGTTGAGCAAATCGCCGGCCAGACAGTTGCGGTAGACGATGAGCAGAAAGCCCGTACGATAATGCGCCTGATGGATGCACTCGAAGAACTCGATGA
>CAZTHB010000009.1:3604-10362 GCA_964613485.1 uncultured Candidatus Saccharibacteria bacterium | reverse complement strand
AGCAGAAAGCCCGTACGATAATGCGCCTGATGGATGCACTCGAAGAACTCGATGATGTTGCGAATGTAACGTCTAACTTCGATATCCCGGAAGATGTACTTGAGCGTGCTTCTGTATAGCCCTTATGCTTGAAAACTAAGCAAAAAATCAGGATAATCAGGGCGTCTTATCCGCACTTACGAAAAGGCACCTCATGACTTTTCTCAATCAAGGCAGGCCGACCGTGGCCGCACCAACTCCTGTCGACGCACGGTGGGTTGAAGTGACCTATCGGCTTACAGATAGTCGTGTCGCGAAGTGTCGGGGACTGCGCGTGCCGATTGCACTACGTGCTCTACTGGATGTTGGCGTCGATGACGAATGCATTTACACCAAGCCACACCGAATCTGCTGCGTGCGGAGTGATCTACTCATCTCGAGTCAGCCGCTGGCTCAGAAGCGTGTCCCACGTTGGTCGCGGCGAATCCAACAGGAGGAAGCATGCTTGAGTCGCCTTGGCCTGAGCTAACTACAGAGCAGGAGGGCTCATGATGCCAGATGACTATCAATTGACGCCTGGAGAGGTAATCCATCGATTCAGGCGCTATCTGGACGCAGAGGAAGTCGAAGATCTGAATGCTCATGACCTTAGTGCGGAGGAAGTGCTCGGCATGATCTGTGGAATTCTGACAGAAAATGGATATGACATAGACACGATTTTGCCGCAGTTGGGTTTTGCGGTAGAACTTCCACGTCCTTCCGAATAGGAGGGGCGTTCTTTTATTGAAACCGGTATACTGATATCATGATTATTCTAGGTATAGACCCTGGTACAGCGACGACTGGATTCGGGGTGATCGAAGTAGAGGGGCATGATCGTAAGGCGGTAGATTACGGTGTAATTTCAACTGATAAGTCGTTGGAGCACGTCGAGCGACTCGTGATACTGTACGCTGACTTGCAGCATATTTTAAGCACGTATAATCCGACGGTTGCCGGGGTGGAGAAGCTCTATTTCTCGACTAATGTAACTACGGCGATGAAGGTCAGTGAAGCGCGCGGTGTGGTACTACTTGCTTTGCAGCAGGCTGGCATATTTGTACATGAGTTTACACCATTACAAATTAAGCAAGCTACTACTGGTTATGGCCAGGCAAAGAAGCCGCAGATGCAGCAGATGGTGCAACGAATCCTTGGTCTCGAATCTATTCCTAAGCCTGATGATGCAGCAGATGCATTGGCTATCGCACTCGCGGCTGCACACAAAAAACCACGCTGACAAAAGTGTCAACGTGGGTCAGGAGGTGCTAGCAATGCCGCAAGCGATAGACTCGGCTGCGCCGATGGCTAGTTGGTCGCTTGAGGAGCTTCAGGCGAAAGTGAAGGTGCGCGCGATCATTGTGGTGCATTTGAAGGTTGTGAGATCGCATGCTCATTAGACAGTCTCGGTGCGAGATGCTGCAGCCGCTGCGAGGCGTTGACGACGAATCCGTCTGCGCTCACGTTCACTCAGTCCACCCCAGATACCGAATTTCTCGCCGTTTGCGAGTGCATACTCAAGACAATCCTTGCGTACATCACAGCCCTGACAGACCGCCTTCGCTTCCTTGGTGCTGGCCCCGCGTTCGGGGAAAAACAGATCAGGGTCAACGCTCAGGCAGTTTGCTGCCAGCTCCCAACCATTGTCTTTGTCGGTCAGAGTTGCTTGCCTGGTGCCGATACTCATATAGCCTCCAAAGGTGCTCAGAAAAGTCGAATCGACTTATATGTAGACTACATCTGAAAATAAGGAGAAGCAAGACTGCCGCTTTTGGCTCGCGTTCGGTATAATAGTAAGGATGCTAGCATTGCTACAGGGTGAGGTGGTTCAGCGAGGGGGCGATACAATCGTCCTGATGGTTGGTGGCGTTGGCTATGAGATAGCCGTACCCCTACGTATAGCTAGCGAATTGGCAGAGGGGGACACTACAACCCTGTACATCGCAGAAAATATCCGCGAAGACGCGTATGAGCTCTTCGGCTACACTACCGCCGACGATAAGCGTTTGCACCAGAAGCTTATCGGCGTACAGGGTGTGGGGGCGAAGCTCGCACATGCCATCCTGTCTCACTACGATGCCACTACATTGCGAGAGCTCATAGATGCCGAAGATCTCGTACGGCTCGGCAAGGTTAGTGGAGTAGGTAAAAAAACTGCTCAGCGCATTCTCCTAGACCTAAAGGGTAAGCTCGTCACAACAGGCTCACAAGCATCTCGTGCAGATGCGACTGATCCAGCCTTGCTGGCTTTATTGCAATTGGGATTCTTGCGTGAGCAGGCAGATCAAGCTTTGGTCGGTATCGACGTGAGCCTTGATACGGGTGAACGCGTGCGGCAGGCGCTGAAGGGTATGGGGCGTTAACAGTGATAGAGCGACCACACGAAAAGGGTGATGCTCATGATCGCAGCACGGCACCGCAGGTGAGCGATGTAGATGAGCTGCATCTGGAAGAAACTTTGCGCCCACGAAGCTTCGATCAGTACGTCGGACAGCGTCAGGCGATTGATGCACTGAAGGTTGCAATTGCGGCAGCGAGACAGCGTGGAGAAGCGCTTGATCACGTGCTCTTGTATGGCCCACCAGGACTCGGCAAGACGACATTGGCGCACATCGTAGCAAACGAAATGGGCGCACAGCTCAAAGTCACATCCGGTCCGGCTATCGAGCGAGCTGGAGACCTGGCGAGCTTGCTAACGAATCTTAACGCCGGAGACATGCTGTTTATCGATGAGATACACCGACTTGGCCGTACAGTAGAAGAGATTCTATACCCGGCCATGGAGGACTTCGCGATCGACATCATGTTAGGCAAGGGGCCAGCCGCGCAGTCGCTACGGCTAGACTTGCCACGGATTACGATTATCGGTGCAACGACGCGTTATGGCGCATTGTCGAGTCCGCTACGTGATCGCTTTGGTCTTGTGCATCGGCTGGAGTTTTATACGCCTGCTGAGATTGCACAGATTCTGCGACGTTCATCAGATTTGCTAAAGGTGCAGATTGATATGCCGGCGCTCGAAGTGCTCGCTAAGCGTTCCCGCCTGACGCCTCGTATTGCTAACCGTCTAATAAAGCGTGTACGTGATTATGCGGAGGTGCATAATGGCGGCATCGTTGATGCAGTGAGCCTCGACGCCGCGCTAGCGCTCTTGGAGATAGACGAGCTTGGTCTGGATAGTTCTGATCGCCGACTTATCACTACGCTCATCGATCATTATGAAGGCGGCCCAGCCGGGGTGGCTGCGCTGGCAGCTGCATTATCTGAAGAACAGCAAACGATTGAAGATGTGATTGAGCCATATCTGATCCAAATAGGGCTCTTGAAGCGCACCACGCGCGGTCGCATGGTCAGTGATCGTGCATGGCAGCATGTAGGGAGAGTCCAAAAGCCAGCTGCAGATGCAGGCCCACAGCCCTCGCTCGATCTGTAAGAATAGGGTACACTAGTGCCATGTCACACATGTTTCCAGGTCAAGATGATAGTGAAGTCGTACAGCGTGTCATCTATAAGCACTTATTTTCGGTGTTGCCATTTTTGCTTGTCGCATTATTGTTATTCTTTGTAGGTCTCTTCTTAGTGTATGCTGGCGCTGCTGGCATCCTGAAGCTCCCAGAGTCAGCACTCAAGGGTCTGCCGGATAGCACGTTTCAGCTCCCTTACTCATTGATTGGTGTTGTCTTGGTAGTGCTGGCGGTGTTTCTTTGGCTAGCAAGTATCTATGTTTGGCGACAAAATCAAATGATCCTGACCGACGAGAATGTAGTTGATGTGGATCAGCGTGGGATTTTTCTCAAGCATATTTCTACTCTGAGGTTGAGCCGAGTCCAGGATATTTCGGTGGTCGTAAAAGGGCCAATGCAGACACTCTTTCGGTACGGCACAATCCATATCCAAACTGCGGGGGCAAAAGAGAACTTTGAGTTTGATTATGTGCCCGATCCATACGAAGTGAAGGCATATATGGTTAATCTATTTGAAGAATTTGTTGAGAAGAAAAAGCGTGAAGGCGACGGCACTCGCGATCGGGCATTGTCTGCGCACGGATCAGAAGAAGAATAGACAGATTTCTCCAAACCGCTTGTGCTTACGTAAGCATAAGCCTATAATCAGGCTTGTATTTATGTATTAATTAATAAGGAGAAATCTCTAACTTATGCAACTCTCACTTCGTCGACAAAAAGGGTTCACTCTACTCGAACTCTTAATCGTCATCGTTATTATCGGTATTTTGATCGCGCTCGTTTTGCCTAACCTAATTTCGGGTCCAGCACGTGCTCGTGATAGTAAGCGTAAGACTGACTTGCGCGATATTCGCAATGGTCTAGAGCAGTACTATAACGACAACTCAAGTTATCCAGGTGGCTTGACTACTTTGACCGAAGGTTCAACTCCTTATGTGAAGGCTCTACCAAAGGATCCGAAGTCTGGTACTGATTATACCTACACTCCGGCGCCAGCAGGTGGCCCAACTTACTCAAGCTATGTGCTGCAGGCAACGCTTGAAAACAAGAATGACAAGGATATCAAGTCGGGTTCGACTGATACCTACGAAGTCACAAACGCTCAGTAGGTTCTGATGTTTATAAATACACCGTCTTTCCAGGCGGTGTATTTATATCTGCAGGATTGTTCGTATTGGACTAAAGCTTGCTACAATAAGTAGATAAACATAGGTATTTTCAAAGCATCCCATGAAATTCCCACTTATTGAGAAGCGTCAGCCTATTTTTGGGCTCGATATTGGCTATAAAGAAGCCAAGTTTGTTCAAGTACGGGCAACAAAGTCGGGATATAAATTACTGGGTATGGGTGCCGCCGTACTGGCTGATGGCATGGTAATTGATGGCATGATTGCTGAGCCCGAAGATCTCGCGCACGTGATCTCATCAAGCTTACACCAGTCGGCTCGCGGCAAGATAAATGCAAGAGCTGTGGTCGTTGGTTTGCCTCAAGCGCACCTTTTCTCGCGCATCATTACAATCCCGGCAGTTGCAGAGGATAAGCTCGCTGATGCGGTACTCTGGGAGGCACAGCAATATATCCCGATGCCGGTTAATGACCTGTACACCGACCACCAGATCGTCGAGCGCCGACGTGATGAGGCGGGTAGCGTACGTGAATTCGAAGTCCTGCTTGTGGCTGCGCCACGCTCAATCGTAGATACATATCTAAAATTTTGTGAGTTAGCACACTTGGTGCCACGTTCGATGGAAATGAGTTTGATGGCGAATATACGAGCCCTGCGACCAATAGTCGAAAAACAAACCGCTACTCTGATTATCGATGCTGGCTCACTCGCGACTGATATGGCTATTGTTACAGATACCATTCGGGTGACTACTACAGTGAATATAGGCGGAGAATCTTTTACAAATGCGATTGCTACGAAGCTTAAGGTGACATTCCATGAAGCTGAAGAGATGAAAATCAAGTTTGGCATAACGCAATCGGATTTACAACCTAAGATCCAAGGGGCCCTTGATGGGTATATGAAGTCCATCTTACAGGAGATCACCAAACTCATTAAGTACTATGAAGAGCGAGCGAAAGGAACTTCGCAGACAAAGGTAAAGCGGATCATGATGACGGGTGGAAACTCGCGTATGCCTGGGTTCGCACATATGATCTCGCGGTCAACGAACTTGCCGGTCGATATTTCGGCTGGATGGGATCGACATAAAACCGTGGGCGTCGATGGTGTACCGAAAAATCTCGGGCCGATCTACAATACCGCCTTCGGACTAGCTTGTCGGGGATGGGAATAGTCATGATTGATTTGCTGCCACCTCTTCTGAAGAAGCACAAATATTTTGCTGCACTTAATCGACGTGTAGTTCATCTCATACTTGCAGCTTGCAGTCTATCGGTCTTGGTTGCCGCGATCTTTGGGGTGAGCTGGTACTATCTAGACAAAGCAGATCTAGCGGCACAACAGGACCTACAGGCAGCCAAGCAAAAGTCTGCTTCATACCAATCAATCGAGAAGGAAGCAAAAGCCCTGGCCGATCGACTGACGAGCATCGAGGCTGTACAGAATCAGCAAGCTCACTACACAAAATTGCTACAAGAACTGTCTGCCACAGTGCCTGCCGGAGTGTATGTCTACTCGATGCAGGTGAATGCTGCGACACCGCCAACGATGCAGATCACCGCATATGCCGAGACAAGTGAAGCCGCGGCTGCCCTTAAGCGTTCTCTCGAATCTTCACCGCGCTTCAATGCTGCGGCTCTCTCGGGCTTAGAGCAAGATCGAGATCCGTATACTGGCAGACCCACCAACCGCATAAGTCTACAAGTCGGATTGAAACCAGGAGCATTGCAATGAAAAGTTCGCGTTTATTGTTCTACCTGCTCGTTGGCATTATGGGTGTAATGCTCATCGCTGGGGGGTATGGCTACGTTTGGGCTCGACAGATATTGATCAGCAAAAAAGAAGCCGTTGAGCAGACAAAGCTAGAAGTGGTCGATGAACAGAAGCGAACTGAGCAGCTCGTCACATTGAGTAGAAGATATGAACAGGCTAAGACTAAACTTGAGGATATAAATCGAGCATTGCCACGTGACTCACAGCAGACCGAAATCTTGCTAGCAATCCAGAATGCGGCTAAGGATTCAGGGGTTATATTGCCAAGTATCCAGTTTACGGGCGCTGCTCAGTTGACTAATCCTCAGCTCAACCAGGCATCGCCAGCGCAAGGATTTTATGTTGTGCCGCTTAATCTTAAGCTGAGCGGCAC
>CAZTHB010000009.1:0-3504 GCA_964613485.1 uncultured Candidatus Saccharibacteria bacterium | reverse complement strand
CCGAGGGTTCGAGCGAAGCGCGCAAGATTAATCTTTGAAATGATAGTTGAGAGGACTGGTATTTTTAGCTCGATGGCATGGAGTTTTTTACGCGCTGCCTTACTAGAGCGAATGTAGCGCACGAATAGAATAGCGCCAATAATTAAGCCGAGGCCAATGTAGAGCCCATATTGCTGGGTGGCTTTCGAAAGCTCAATAAGAAATAACGTATTCCATGGCAGATCAGTATCTATTTGATCGAAGACAGTGATGAGCTGTGGCACAACCACGGCCATGATGAAAGCAAAGGAGAAAATCATGACACAAAATATCAGGCTTGGGTAGACCATCGCGCCACGAACCTTACTGACGAGTTCGGCATCCTTTTCCATCTGGTCGGCTAGGCGCTCGAGGACTTGGTCGAGAATACCACCTATCTCGCCAGCGTGCACCATAGATACATAGATTGGGCTAAAGATTTTCGGATATCGTCCGAGACTTTGAGACAATGTCTTGCCTCCCTCGACGTCTTTACTGATGCGTAGCAGTGCTTGTTTGAGGGTCTGGTTCTCGGTCTGGTTCTTAAGTACATTAAGTGCGCGCACAATCGGGATACCAGCAGAAATCATAGTGGCGAACTGTCGACTAAACAAAACCTTTTCGCGCATAGGGACACCGCGATGAGGAAAGACTGCTAGGATACCTTTACGTCCATGCATGCGCCCAACACCCTCGATCGTGATTGGGGTTAGGTCTTTGGCGAAGAGCGCATCGGCTGCCGCTTTGCGTGATTCGGCTTCTTGCTCGCCCTCGAGAATCGCACCGCTTCGGCTGCGTGCTTGATAACGAAAACGTTCCATCGTAATGTTACTCGCGAGTCACACGCATGATTTCTTCGATCGTGGTCAGTCCCTGTAGAGCCTTGGCAAAACCATCTTCTTGCATGGTAACCATGCCTTGTGTGACAGCCTGCGCTTGTATGTCAGCCGATGTTGCCTTGCTCGTGATGAGGTGGGCAATCTCCGGTGTGATGTCGAGTACCTCGTAGATGCCCATGCGCCCGGAGTAGCCCGTCATGTCACATTGTGCGCAGCCGACTGCACGGTAGAGCATAACTTTCTGCCCCGGGCTCGTACCGGCCTGTGTGGTAGCGAGCGATGGTGTCTGCGCAATGTCCGGAGGGGCAATTGGTGCAGGCGGGAGGGGGCTTGGTGCGGCAAATTCTTCGTCAAATGGGTCATCAAAACTCGTCGTCGAACTTGTTGCTGGACGCTCAACGAGAGTTGGGTCTGCTGCAATCTTATCAAGAATGCTAGTTCGCGATAGACTCAGATCTGACGGCACAGGGATAATCTTCCGTGTTTCTCCAGTACGATTTATGTGGCCGCCATCTTGATAGGTCTCATGGGCGGTGTCAGGTGGTATGTCCGTATTTGATGTGCTCTTTTGAGGGGGAGGCGACGTTGCGATTGCTGGCTGTGTCATGAGTTTTGCAAAATCTATGGTAGATGGAATCTGAAAGCTAGATCGTAGTTCTTCGAGGAGTGGTCCGGTGACTTCATATGCTTCACGACACTTCGGGCAGAGTTTGCGTACAAGGCGCTGTGCCACAACGGTGTTTACGGTTGTCGAAATGAGAAAAGGTTCGATTTGCATATCCAGGAGGCGTGGCAGAGTAGTTGCGGCGTTATTAGTGTGTAGAGTCGATAGCACGACGTGCCCTGTCAAGGCGGCCTGCACTGCAAGGTTCGCCGTTTCGGAGTCTCGAATCTCACCCACCATAATGATATTGGGGTCTTGGCGCAGAAGAGCTCTCAATCCATTGGCGAAAGTCATCCCGGCTTGTACATTCACCTGAGTCTGATTGACTCCTGCTATGCGATACTCCACCGGGTCCTCGATGGTGCTGATATTTACACCTGGGGTATTGAGTTGTGTGAGTACTGAGTAGAGCGTAGTCGACTTGCCAGCGCCAGTCGGCCCCGTTACTAGAATCATGCCGTGTGATTCTTGCATGGCAGTATGAAGCGAGCGCAGTGCTTGATCTGCAAAGCCGAGCTCCTCAAGCGTTGCTGCCTTGGTCGTTTCATCGAGGAGTCGCATGACCACCTTCTCGCCTTCAAGTACTGGCAGGGTCGACACACGTACTGCGACAGTCTTCGAGCCAATCACTGCTTTAAAGCGTCCGTCTTGTGGTAGACGGTGCTCATCGATTTTTAGGTTGGCCATAATCTTAATGCGGCTCACCACGGCCGGCAAGAGCTGCTTCGGAAGTGTCATGGATTCTTTGAGGACGCCATCAACTCGATAACGCACCTGAACTATGTTCTCGCGCGGCTCGATGTGGATGTCAGAAGCTCGCCCCTTTAGTGCGGATTCTAGGATGATGTTTACTGTTTTTGCAATTGGCGCATCATTCGTGAGCTCGTCAGCCGATACATTCTCATTCGGCGTCGAAGTTTTTTCGTTCGAAGAACTATCCTTGATGGCCTGGGATATTTCCGTATCGAGACCCGAGCGGTATTGATCGAGTACGGCAAGAATATCAGCAGTTGTAGCGACGTTGATTTGCACCGATCCGCCAAGCTGCTTTTCGATGACGTCAATTGCTTGTATGTCCTCCGGATCAGCCATTGCCAGCTGCCACTTGGCATTCTTTTGTCCGAAAATCACAGCTTGGTAACGCTTGGCGATACGGTCAGGTATTTTGATTAAAAGTTCCCGCGGGATCTTCACATTCGCCAGGTTGACGTAGGGGAGGCCGAGACTCGCGGCGTATTGGGCAACGAGCTCACGCTCGCCAATCATCTTGCGCTGGACGAGTACACGATCAAGTGGTTCGCCTGTCTGTGTGGCGATGGTTTCGGCCTGCTTGAGAAGCTCTGCAGAGAGTTTACCGCTCTTGGTAAGTAAGGCTTTGAGGGAGTCGGCTGATATGCGCATATTCAGGTTCTATTTTAGCATAAGCGAGATCTGGAATGGGTAATAAAAATACCGACCCAATGAACTGGGTCGGTTGGCTGAAGCCTACTCGATGGTAATTTTCGGTGCGCGTTTGCTGATGCGCTCGCTTACGAAGGCGATAACACCGATGATGATGAGGAGTGCGACGACAGCAAGCAAGGCTGTACCAACTAGGGAGAAGAAGTCGCTGAGTGATCCCCAGAAATCTCTGGCCAATGCCGTGATCGCATCGCACAATAACGTGCCGATCATGAAGCCAAGAGTGGCAGTGAGTGCGCAAAAGACCGATGCAATGAGTAGCGCACCTCCAACGCAAGTGAACCAGTACTGATAGACCCCAGTGATCTCGGTCTTCTCGCGCGTCAGTTTATCGACTTGTTGCACGAGCTGGTAGTGCCATGAGTTACGTCGAATGCGAGCCATTCTTGCAAGTAGCATAAGGTGCCTCCGTGTAGGTCGGATAATCGCATTATCCTAGTCTGTCATTAAGAATACAATCTGTGAGGTAAACTGCATACGCTTTACTTTCGGTTTTTCAGCTGCGTATCATGTGTACAAAGA
>CAZTHB010000008.1:25830-27320 GCA_964613485.1 uncultured Candidatus Saccharibacteria bacterium | reverse complement strand
ACCAGCTCATCATGCAAACTCACAAGGTCGCGCTGTTGTGACACGGCTTGCCGTATATCATCAGCTAATGCATTTGAGGTTAGGATAATAATGCAGTCCTTGAAGCTCACTGCTTTGCCAGCCGTATCGGTCAACCGCCCCTCATCTAGTAACTGCAAGATGAGGTTCAGGATGTCCGGATGCGCTTTCTCTATTTCATCGAGAAGCACCACACTATAGGGCTGTTCGCGTACTTTTTGCAAAAACGACGATCCTGTACCCGACTCAGATGCAACTGCTAGCAACCGACTAACGTCACTCACCTGTTGATACTCGGACATATCGAGGCGAATCATCTTGTCTTCGCCGCTAAAATACACTGCTGCGAGCGATTTTGCGAGCTCAGTCTTACCAACACCAGTTGGGCCAAGGAACAAAAAACTACCAATCGGCCGGTTGGGATCTTTTACTCCAGAGCGTGCTCGTCGTAATGCAGACGCAACTGCCGTCACAGCAGCTGTCTGGTTGATCATCCGGTCGTGTATAAGCGCTTCAAGATGCAAGAGCTTCTGCGCTTCATCACCCGTCGCAGTACCAGCCTTTATACCGGTCATCTTCTCAACAGCCGCCTGCACTGATTTCTCAGTCACGAGACCATTTTGAGACGAACCGAATGACGCTCTTAGCATATCAATCGCCGCCCCCGGTTGCGTCTTAGTTGTCGTATAGCGATCAGACAAGGTTGTGGCTTCCTTAAGCGCAGAGAGGGTAATTAGTAACCCTTCGCGCTGCTCATACTCAAGCGCAACATCTTCGAGTGTACGGATAGTGCCCGCCCGATCAGCCGGGGGTACGACAATTTTCGTCATCTGACTCACGAGATTAGGTCGAATCTGGTTAAAGCGAGTCCAGTCCTCTTCGGTGAAGGCAAATATCATCGGCAAATGCGTATTCTGTAGAATGGGCAGGAGAATCTCACTAATATCAACTGATCCCGCCTTTGACTCAAAGAAAGCTTGAGCTTCATCAAAAAACAACACTACATTCTTAGCCCGTACTGCATCTGCCAGCACTTCTGTAAGTACTTTTTCGATTGGAGTGTCAGTGCCGGCTGCCGAAAGCAATGCAGTCGCAGATAGCATCATTACCTTACGATAGGTCAAACGGCCGACATCCGTCCTGCTAACTATTTGCTCTGCCAGAGAATATACGAGGGTTGTCTTGCCGCTGCCGATCGGCCCGACAAGTGCTGCAGCCGGGTGCACCGTCTCATTTAGCGTGATAATGAGCTGATCAATAACCTGCTCGCGTCCAAGCGACGAATACACACCATGCCCGCCCTCGATTTCTTCAGTCATATTTTTACCAAATCGATCGAGGTAATTTGTATATCCTGCGGCAAAGTCGCGACCAAGCCCTCCGTACATACTGCGCTCATGCTTCTCCAGACGATCATGAATGAAGTGATTCAGCCAGACTAAGCCTTCCGTCAAATCATCAGGATGGATGTC
>CAZTHB010000008.1:0-25730 GCA_964613485.1 uncultured Candidatus Saccharibacteria bacterium | reverse complement strand
TGTGAGCCACTTCCCACTGCGTCTTTATTAGAATACTGCATCATCCCCCAACTCCCCCAGGCCAAAGGAGCGATACAGAGGCTAGCCGGTATAGCGGCGAAACAAGCCAACTGTAGCTGCCCGATCAATGCCAACGCCAAAGCCGCAACGAGACTTAAACACACCACCACCGCGAGAAGTGTGCGCAATCCTTTCGATAGCAACCATCCAGTACCGGCAATACGAGTAGCGCGTCGAGAATACTGAAAGCTAAAGCCAGCTTCTTGCGAAGTAGGATTCATAATGCAACTCCGAGTATAAGCAATAAGACCGGCGAGAGCGGGATGATTGGCCACAATATTGCCGTCGTTACACCGACAACCATGACAAATAGGCTCGATATCGCATACATCATCAGAAATATTAGTCGCACACTCAATCCAACGAGTCGCGCCACCGAGTTCATCACCAGCGCACTCATCATTTGATCGAGCCCCCGTGCTCCGGTCACGCGATCCTCCTTCCATGGTGCGAAGAGCGTGCGAAACATCTGGCGCACAGAGAATACATTGTACAAGCGCTTCAGCCACATACGCATCACCTCAAGCACATGCAGCCAGGCCCAGCTGTACCACCAGGAGATCGCGTCGAATAATACCATGTACCCATGGTAACAAACTCCTTATGGTTTCAGCAAAGAAAGCCTAGAGTTGGATTACTTCGCCACCGACAACCTGAGCAAAATAACTATCATGCGAAATGTATAGCACGGCACCAGTGTATTTTTTTAGTGCTGTTTCGAGCTCTTCGATTGAGGGTAAATCAAGGTGATTGGTTGGCTCATCAAGTATCAGAAGATTCGGTCGATGAGCCAACATTGCGATGAGCTGCACGCGCGCCTTTTGTCCGCCCGAGAGCTGTCGAACGGGCACTTCACTGTCGCTCCGTTCAAATAAGTATTCGATCATGGTCTGCGTGATAGCTTCATAATTTACCGCTTGCCCACTCACTCGATAGATCTCAGCAATCGCCTGTCCAAGTGTGAGATCGAGATAGCGATCATCGATTTCCTGCTCATAGCGACCAATAACCAGTTGCGCGGAGCAGTCGATCAAGCCGCCAAATATACTACTGGTCAGAGTATCGCCACTCGCTGTTGCGCAGAGCGCCTCAACGAATGTTGTCTTACCAGCGCCGTTTCTTCCGACTAGCTGTACACGCTCCCCTGTTCGTACAGAAAAGCTCACATTTGTAAATAATGGCGCCTCATACCCTAACGAAAGTGAATCTACAGCAATGAGTTGCTGGGCATGTCCGCCAGCTACCGCCAAATCCTTATCCTTAATACGAATATTCTTGGCTTTGTACTTCTGATACTGTTCTGCCTGGCCGCTCTTCAGTTGTGAGCTCGAGGTTTGGTCGATCCAGATAGTCGGTTTCACAAGTTGCGACTCAAGCTCATCAATCTCTTTCTCTAGTCGTCTTACCAGTGGCACAAATGGATTCGGTGACTGCTTAGAGCGCAATTTCTTAAGCTGAGCGAGCTTGAGGGCTTCGCGACGGTTCTCCAGCGTCTTAAGTGTCACTTCGTACTGGTGCATTGCCGATACATTCGAAGTCGCATTTTGTTTCAGATAATCCTGGTACGCACCCGGGAATGAGTGCAGTTGACGATCTTTAAGCTCAACAATTCGATCAACGGCCGAAAGCACATCTCGATCGTGAGAGATTACGAGTACCCCTGATTGAGTAGAACGTAACCATTCCACAAACACAGCCTTTGCGACATAATCCATGTGGTTTGTCGGCTCATCGAGTATCAACAGGTCGGCATTCGAATACTCCACCTGTACCAGCTGGGCAAAACGTTTTTGACCACCGGACAGCTTAGCAAATTCACCATCGATCTGATGTTCTGTAAGTTGGTAGGCCCGTAGCGATTCACGTACTTGGTCGACCACATGATAATAGCCATACTGACTGTAGCGCTCCAACGCATCTGAATACATGCTGATTTTGCCGATATCCTCACCCATCGTATCCGGATATTCTTCGATAACTTTCGTCAGTGCACGGTAATCACGCAAGCCATCTAATACGTAATCAAGCACCGAAACACCAGGGCGAGCAGCCTGCTCCTGGTCAGTGGTAATCATAACGAGGTTCGGTTTGCGCTCAATCGAACCTATGTAATCCTCATCTGCACCATCGATAATACGCAATAATGTCGTCTTGCCAACTCCATTACGCCCAATAAAGCCAACTTTCTCGCCCTCCTGGAGCTTGAGTTCGGTGTTTTTGATAAGAAGCTTCGGTCCAACAGATTTTTCTTCGATGTTAGCGGTAATAAGCATGCAGTTGAGTGTAGCGGTTTCTCCAGATAGGGTCAACTAAAAAATGCTCCGAGTCCTCATGGGAAGACTCGGAGCAACTGATCAGCTGGCGGCAGCCAGCTCACGACCACGCCGTGCGGCAGCTTCGGCCATGCGTTGACGGCTTGTGGGCGTCATGTCCGGGGCGCCGTGCGGATGTCCCGCAGCGTCGTAGCACGCTGCGTGGAAGTGCTCGACACGGTTCCACGTACCCTTGACGTAGACATTGCAGATCACCTGACGAGCTCGCGATTTCGCCTGAAACTTCACTCGCTCACCACAATGTGCACAGTCGACCACCTGGCCGGGGTAGATGTCGCGCATCACGGCACGTGAGCCAAGCTTGGTAGCAGGCTGGGACTTTGATCGTTTTGGCATAAGGTACTCTCCCTTGGGGAAGCGGATAAGGTATTCGTACAATGACGAATGTGATTATTATATTGTAATTTTACGGTATGTCAATATTTATTCTGCAGGAGTTTTCCCGTAGGTAAGCTCAGCAAAGAAACGCTGGCCTTTTGGTGCTTCGCCGATCATAGTAATTAAATCTGCCATACTGGCCATATATTCCGGGGCATTAAAATCTGCCTCGATGTCTGCCCAATATAGATTGCCTGCTTCGTGATTCTCCACCAGATAACCGGTAGGTGCCATGCAGTAGAATAAATGAAAGAATATCTCGCTAACAGCTTTATTGTCTTCACAGATCGTAATATAGCCGTCGCCTTTGTGTTCAAGTGCGCCAGTGAGACCAGTTTTATTTGCCAAGATTCGATCTGCAGCTTCTTGCAATAACTCACCTTTGTGCAATTTGCCATAGGAAAAACCTACTTGACCAAGTAATGGCTGTACTTTGCGCTTGAGAACTAGCCATCGCCCGAGTCGATCACGGCAAGCTATCAAAATCACAATCCGCGGCTGTACTCGAGGGCGCAGCGTCTGTAGGCTTAAGGTATCAACATATCGTTTCCCGGTAGCCGTGAGGGTATATGTGCCCCAACCAGTACGCTGAACGTAACCTGCGTCCTTCAAGGCCTTGAGATGATAGGTAAATAAGTTGCTTCCAATATCAGAAGGCTTCAGCTCGGCGTAGCGAAGCGCCTCACCCCCCATCAATTTCCCCAAAATTGACCGCTGTATATGATGCATACCCCTACTATACTGCGATAACACGTTTTGACTCAAGTACTTGAGTCAAAATATATTGGTATATTCAAACATCCCGCTCGCCTACCATGAGCATGTACGCACCTACAATCACAGAGAAAGCCGAGCGATCATGAAATCATTAGACGAAATCAATGCCATTGCCGAGGATGTTCGCCTGCAAAGACAAGTACTGCAAGAAAATAATGCCGCTATCGATGCCTTGAAGGCAGGGCGAAGCTCCGCGCGAAGCCGCAACATCAAAGCTACGGCCGAGTACTATAACTCGCGAGCAGCATACATTCTTGAATTACTGACTGAGCTCGGCAAGGCTTACTGCTCATGCTGCAAACGAGTACGTCCTGTGTCCCAGATGCGAATCATGCGTGAGAGCGGCAATCAATGGAAATCTGACTGCAGCTACGACCAATGGTATGAGTATTGGGAACACGATTCCGTCCTGTGCATACAATGTGCAAACACGATTGAATTCACTACAAGTATTCATGAGGGGAGAAAGGTCGGACGAGAGCTTCTTAGATTCGACAGGGCGATTCATGATGCGGCGCTCTCGAGAGATTTTGAAACTCACGATGAGATCGACAAAGCTATGAAGCTCGGGCTTCCTGCGCTCTAACCCTTTTCGAACACCAGAAAACCCCTCGTTCGAGAGGGGTTTTCTATACTGATGAAGAAATTACTTAGTACCGAGCAAAGTGAGCAAAGGCCTTGTTCGCTTCTGCCATCTGGTGAGTATCAGCTTTCTTCTTGATAGCGTCACCTTGATTGTTGTAAGCATCTAAAAGCTCATTGGCCAGACGCTTGTCAAAGCTGCGGCCTTCTTTGGCACGAGCAGAATCAAGCATCCAAATCATAGCGTAGTGTACACGTCGATCTGGCTTTACTTCCATAGGAACTTGGTAGTTTGCACCACCGACACGACGTGAGCGTACCTGCACGTGCGGACTGGCGTTTTTAACGGCAGTCTCAAGTACTTCTATAGCGTCTTTCTTGGCCTTTGTAGCTGCCTCTTCAAGTGCGCCATAGACGAGCTTTTCAGCCAGACGCTTCTTGCCATTCTTCATGACCTTGTTGATCAAGCGAGTTACCATAACAGAGTTGTACTGCATGTCTGGTGCAAGAGTGCGCTTAAGTGAAGCTGTTTTCTTACGTGGCATAGACTATTCTCCCTTTGCCTTCTCGAGCTTAGCACCGTACTTTGAACGGCCCTGCTTACGATTGCCAGCTCCGGCCGTATCAAGCGTACCGCGCACGATGTGGTAACGTACACCTGGAAGGTCCTTTACGCGACCGCCACGGACGAGTACAACTGAGTGCTCCTGGAGATTGTGACCGATGCCAGGAATGTAGGCAGTTACTTCCATGCCATTAGTGAGGCGCACACGAGCGACTTTACGAAGCGCTGAGTTAGGCTTCTTAGGAGTCTGCGTGAATACTTTAGTACACACCCCACGCTTGAAAGGCGACGACTGGGTAGTCGTGCGTCCCCTCAAAGCGTTTAGGTTGCGTTGCAATGCTGGCGATTTGCTTTTCTTGCGTGCAGCAGTGCGTGGTTTGCGAATGAGTTGATTGATTGTTGGCATATAACTTCGTTATCCTATCAGATTACGCCTATCTGGTCAACTCTCGTCTTCCGGTCGGAAGCCTGTTCCTACAGGAATCAAGCGACCGATGATGACATTTTCTTTCAAGCCACGGAGATGATCGGTCTTGCCACGAAGGCTTGCGCCGATAAGAACCTTCATAGTCTCCTGGAATGACGCTGCTGACAACCAGCTATCAGAGCTAATCGAGATCTTCGAAATCGGCATCAAGAGCTGCTCATACGTAGCGCCCAGTTTCTTCTTCGATATCGCTTCGGCATTTGCCTCCTTGAGTGCAGTCTTCGAAACAATATCACCCGATATGAATTCTGTGGCATTTGGCTCTTCGATGCGTACACGACTGAACATCTGTCGGATCATCACCTCGATGTGCTTCGAAGCGATAGATTGTCCCTGTGAAGCATAGATAGCTTGCACTTCGTCAACGATGTAGCGCTGAACAGCTTCTTCGCCCTGCAGACGGAGCATATCCTGTAGGTTCACTGAACCTTCGGTAATACGCTGGCCAACAGTAACGAGGTCACCATTCTTCACTGTCAGGCTCACGTAGTCAGGCAGAGTGTATTCCTTCACATTGCCACCTTCGTGAGTGAGCTGAATAGTAGTCTTCCCTACCTGCACAACACCGTCGGCACCAGCCTTGATCGTACGCTTGCCAGTCTCGTTGGCGGCTAATACATCGCCTTTCAAAACTTGAGCGCCAGTCTTGACCGCAGCTTTCATGCCTTCCTTGATAACATAATCTGTCACCTTCATATCAACCGGAGCGATACGGAGGCTAATCTTGTTATCATGAGCCTTCACGGCTACGCGACCATCTACTTCTGCAAGAATAGCTTCACCACGAGGGCTACGAGCTTCAAAGATTTCATCTACACGAGGCAGACCCTGCGTGATATCAGCTGCAGAAGCCACACCACCTGCGTGGAAGGTACGCATAGTGAGCTGAGTACCAGGCTCACCAATAGACTGTGCAGCCATAATCCCTACTGCTTCACCAAGCTCGACTTCATGGCCGCGAGCGAGGTCAACGCCATAACAGTGCTTACAGATACCCCATGCGAGGGTACATTTCATGATCGAACGAATCACAACGGTCTCGATTCCCGCTTCGGCCACTTCACGTGCCATCTCGTCAGTCACGAGCGTACCCGCCTTAACGATCACTTTGCGACCATCTTTGATATCTTTTGCAACATAGCGACCGACGATCCAAGGAGCGAGCGAGTCTTGTCCGGCTGCTTGAGCTTCGGCCAAGTGAACTGCGTATCCTTCGGTATCGCCACAGTCATCCAGGGAAATCATCACGTCTTGTGCAACGTCAACCAATCGACGAGTCAGATACCCTGATTCAGCCGTCTTAAGTGCAGTATCAGTCAGACCCTTACGAGCACCGTGCGAGGAAATGAAATATTCGAGAATATTCAAACCTTCTTTGTAGTTACTTTTTACAGGTAGTTCGATCGTCGATCCGGTCGAGTTAAGCACGAGACCCTTCATACCGGCCATCTGGTTAGCTTGGCCAACCGTCGCACGAGCACCCGACTCAATGTCCATTGCTAGCGTCGACTGGTTAGGATCAAGTTCCTTAGTAAGCTCAGCTTCGATCTGCTCGCCTACTTCCTTCCAAATTTCAACGGTGCGCTCTTTACGCTCGTCGTTTGTAATGAGACCTTGCTGGTACTGCATAGTAACCGATTGTGCCTTAGCTTCACCTTCGTCGAGCAGACGTGCCTTTTCAACTGGGGTTGACAGATCATCCATACCAAGCGAGAAACCTGACTCAGTAGCGTACTTATAGCCAGTGTCTTTGATAGCGTCAGCTACGCGAGCGGTCTCTTCGCCACCAGCTGTCGTAAACACCTCAGCCAAAACTGCCTTAAGCTTAGACTTAGTCATAGCATCGTTCTTGTAGCTCAAGCCTTCTGGAAGAATCTCGTTGAAGAGTAAGCGACCCGCGCTTGTCTCGACAAGCTGACCATCCATCATGACTTTGATGGTAGCGCGCAAGTGAATTGCCTTTTCCTGGTAAGCCATGATTACTTCATCTTTGTCTGCAAATGCCTTACCTTCACCCTTGAGACCGTCCTTGAGGCTAGTCATGTAGAAACATCCAAGCACGATTTCGTGTGATGGGTTGATGATCGGCTCACCACTAGCTGGCTTCAATAGGTTGTTCGATGAGAGCATAATCTCGCGAGCTTCCTTCTGCGCGGCATCTGACAATGGGACGTGTACTGCCATCTGGTCACCGTCGAAGTCAGCGTTAAAGGCCGAACATACGAGTGGATGTAGCTGGATAGCCTTACCTTCAATCAATACCGGCTTAAATGCCTGGATTGAGAGGCGGTGCAAAGTAGGAGCACGGTTTAAGAGCACGTATTTACCAGTGATTACTTCTTCGAGCGTGTCCCACACTTCGGTACGAGCTCGCTCGATCATACGGGCTGCACTCTTCACGTTGTGCGCATATTCCTTCGCAATCAACTGTGAAATAACAAACGGCTTAAAGAGTTCGAGTGCCATCATCTTTGGAATACCACACTCATCGAGCTTCAAGTGTGGACCAACGACAATAACCGAACGGCCAGAGTAGTCTACACGCTTACCGAGGAGGTTTTGACGGAAGCGACCTTGCTTACCCTTCAAAAGATCCGTCAGACTCTTAAGCTTCTTGCGTGATCCACCGACGGCAGTGACTGCGCGCTCACGACGTGAGTTGTTATCCATAAGGGCATCAACTGCTTCTTGGAGCATGCGCTTTTCGTTGCGGCAAATTACTTCTGGAGCATCGAGATCGAAAAGTTTCTTCAAACGGTTATTTCGGTTGATGACACGACGATAGAGATCGTTAAGATCCGACGCTGCAAAACGCCCACCATCGAGCTGCACCATTGGACGAAGATCTGGTGGTATTACTGGGAGTTCTGAGATAACCATCCATTCTGGCTTCAGGCCAGCTTGCAGCATGCCTTCGACAGTCTTGAGACGCTTGAGCGCCTTACGCTTTCGTTGACCAGTAGCCGTAGCGCCTTCTTCGGTGAGGTCTTTTGCTAGCTGTTCGAGATCAATTTCTGCGAGTAGCTCACGGATGGCCTCTGCTCCAATACCAGCCTTAAAGACGTGACCAAACTTGATGTTGAGATCACGGTAGGTTCCTTCTGGAAGAAGCTGATATTTCGTTAGACCTTCGATTTCGTTCTTTGCCTGAATGTAGTTGGTCTCGAGATCTGACAGCTCCTTTTGAGCTTCTTCGGTCAGATTTGAGTCATCCTTAGCTTCATGCTTCTGAAGAAGCTCTTTGCGACGCCCCTGATAATCACTTGATAGATCTGACAAGGCGGTCTTGCGAACATCTTCATCGACATTCATCACGATGAAATTGGCGAAATACGTCACACGCTCGAGATCACGTACGCCCATATTCAAGAGCGTACCAATCGAGCTCGGAGTACCACGGAGATACCAAATGTGAGTCACTGGCACTGCGAGGTGGATGTGCCCCATGCGCTCACGACGAACAATTGAACGCGTTACCAATACACCACACTTATCACAGACAATGCCCTTGTAGCGAATACCCTTGTATTTACCACAATAACATTGCCAGTCCTTCGTAGGACCAAAGATCTTCTCGCAGAAGAGCCCGTCCTTCTCTGGTTTTTGCGTACGATAGTTGATCGTCTCTGGCTTGGTAACTTCACCGTGACTCCAATCCAGAATTTGCTCTGGGCTTGCTACGGTAAGTCGGATAGCCGAGAAGTCAATCACATTTTGAGACATGTCTTGCTGTTGCATGATCTAGACCTCCTCTTCCTTTCCATCAGCTGGTTCTAATTCCGCAAGTGCCTCGAAATCATCGATCGCACCACTTGACTCGAGATCTACGATCCCTTCAGCATCAGTGCCTGTAATAAGCTCTTCATCACCGAGATCATTTGACTCCTGTACTGTTGCTTGATCAAGTGCCTCATCGGCATCAAGGATACTATGATTGCGCTCAAGCTCTACACCCATACCGAGTGCCTGGAGCTCTTTCACCAGTACGTTGAAGCTTTCAGGAACACGGGGGCCCTTAATTTCTTCAGACTTAATGATTGACTCATACGCCTTCGAGCGACCAATCACATCGTCTGACTTGATCGTGAGAATTTCTTGCAAGCTGTGCGACGCACCGTAGGCTTCGAGTGCCCACACTTCCATCTCTCCAAAGCGCTGACCACCCATCATCGCCTTACCACCGAGTGGCTGCTGGGTAACCATGGCGTATGGACCGGTCGAACGGGCGTGAATCTTGTCATCAACCATGTGATGCAGCTTCAGCATGTACTTGTAGCCGATCGTGGTCTTCTGGTCGAATGGCTCTCCGGTGAAACCGTGGTAGAGCTGAGCCTTACCGTCTTCTGGGAGACCAGCTTTTTTAAGCTCGCTTTTGATCTGATCAATCGTCACACCATCAAGTACTGGGCTTGCTACTTTGTAGCCGAGCGCCTGCGCGGCCCATCCGAGGTGGGTTTCGAGCAGCTGACCGACATTCATACGAGCACCGATTCCGAGCGGGTTCAATACGATATCGACTGGAGTACCGTCTTCGAGGTATGGCATATCTTCGACAGGCATAATCTTTGAGATCACACCCTTGTTACCGTGACGTCCAGCCATCTTGTCACCGACCTGAATCTTGCGAAGCTGAGCTACTGCAACATATATCTGTTGCATAACGCCCGATGGCAACTCGTCGCCGTTTTCTGCAGACAAAATCTTCACGCCAACAACCTTACCTGAGCTACCGTTTGGCATACGCAAGCTAGTGTCTTTCACCTCGCGAGCCTTTTCACCAAAGATTGCTCGCAAGAGACGCTCTTCTGAGCTAAGTTCGGTCTCGCCCTTCGGACTAATCTTACCGACGAGAATGTCGCCAGCAGAAACTTCTGCGCCAATGCGGATAATGCCACCTTCGTCGAGATCCTTGAGAGCTTCATCACCAACATTAGGAATATCGCGGGTCACTACTTCTGGACCAAGCTTCGTGTCACGTACATCAAGCTGATGGGTCTCTATGTGAATTGAGCTATAACGGTCATCCTGTACAAGGCGCTCCGAGAGAATGATTGCATCTTCGAAGTTATTACCATCGAATGCCATGAAGGCTACGAGCACATTCTGTCCGAGTGCGAGTTCACCGTCCTTAGTTGACATACCGTCAGCTAGAACGTCGCCCTTTTTAATCTTATCGCCGCCCTTAACTGCAGTACGCTGAGTCATCGCTGCGCCTTGGTTTGAGCGAATAAAGGTCTGTGGCTCATAAGTTTTTTCGCCACCCTTCTTGTACTTCACGACAATCTCTTGAGCGCTCGCGCGTACTACTTCACCATCATCTTCTGCAAGGATGACTTGACCTGAGTCAGCAGCCACTTTGGCCTCTACACCTGTACCGACGACCGGCGCCTGTGGCTTCACAAGGGCAACGGCTTGCTTTTGCATGTTTGCACCCATCAGTGCACGACGTGCATCATCGTGTTCCATGAATGGAATGAGTGCCGCGGATACACCAACCGTCTGGATTGATGAAATATCCATGTACTGCACTTCATCGGCATTAAGCTCGGCAGCTTCACCACCGACTCCTCGAGCCGACACAACAGTATTCACAAAGTAGCCTTTTTCGTCGATGCGAATATTAGCAGGAGCAATTACAGCCCGTTCTTCGTCAAAAGCATCCAACAGAACGACCTCCTTCGTTACGCGAGCCTTTACTGGAACTTCTTCGCCCAGCTTGGCAAGTGCCTTAGCCTGGGTTGCGGAGATTGTTTCACCAACCTTCACAATAACTGTACCTTTCGCATCTTTGATCTGGCGACGTGCAATCTCACCAGCTGATTTATCGGCTGGGACGCTGTTTACAACCTTCAGGTAGGGGGTTTCGATGAAGCCATATTCGTTCACCTTGGCATAACTAGCCATCGTAGACACGAGACCAATGTTCGGTCCTTCCGGAGTCTCGATCGGACAAATACGACCATAGTGAGTGCGGTGCACATCACGCACTTCAAATCCAGCGCGTTCACGGTTAAGGCCTCCAGGGCCCATTGCGTTCAAGCGGCGCTTGTGGACAATTTCGTCGAGTGGGTTAGTTTGCTGCAAGAACTGTGAGAGTTGGTGTGATGCGAAGAATTCTTTCACGCTCGCAACAATCGGTCGAACATTGACAAGTAGCGCAGGGGTGACAGATGTAGGATCTGCGACCGACATACGGTCTTTGACGATACGCTCCATACGAGCAATACCGACGCGGAAACGCTGCTGGATCAGCTCACCAACCATCTTGAGACGGCGATTACCAAGATGATCGATGTCTTCGCTTGGTCGCTTTTCGTTTGTCATATTAATCGCTTCTTTAACGATCGCGACAAAGTCTTCTACACGAAGTGTGCGATTGGCGCGTGTATTCTTAATATCCAGACCGAGACGCTTATTGAGCTTATATCGACCTACCTTTGATAGGTCATAGCGTTTGAAGTCGAAGAACATTGAGTCAATAAGTGACTTTGAGTTTTCGACAGTTGCAAGATCACCTGGACGAATGCGCTTATACACTTCCATGAGAGCTTCTGCGGTTGAGCTCGAAGCGTCTTTCGCAATTGTCTCTGAAATAAACCGCACTTCGCCAGTATCTACATCTGCAAACAACTCGAGAAGGTCACTGTCGGTTGAGTACCCAAAAGCTCGCAAGAGCGTTGTTACTGGGAGCTTGCGCTTGCGATCAATCTTTACACTCATCACGCCGTTGGCAGCAGTCTCGATTTCGAGCCATGCGCCGCGAGATGGGATGATTTTGGCACCAAAGTATCCGGTCGCTGGATCATTGGTGAAGAACACACCCGCGCTACGTACGAGTTGCGATACAACCACGCGCTCTACACCGTTGATGATGTAGGTGCCACGCTTAGTCATAATCGGGTAATCGCCCAAGAAGATCTCTTGAGTTTTGACTTCGCCAGTTTCTTTAATTAATAGTTCGAGGTTGGCTCGTAGGCTCGCCTCATAGGTCGCGTTCTTTTCTTTTGCCTCTACTTCGGTGATCTTTGGCTCTTCGAAGTAGTAATCCTTGAATGAAAGTGCATAGAGTTTGCCGGTGAAGTCTTCAATCGGGCTAATCTCTTCAAATAGTTCGGTAAGTCCTTCGCGGACAAACCAGTTATAGCTCGCGTGCTGGATTTCTACCAGATTTGGAATCGGCAGAATGTCCTGATGAGCTGAAAGGTACATGCGTTGGCTTTTTTGTGGCATGACGGGGCTCCGTTAGATTATTGTGCTCTTCAAACGACCTGCCTTGAAGACCGATTCGTTTCGAGTGTGTTGTACATCCCCTCTCGAAGCAGCGAGAGTTGTGCAGGAGTACATATTTCGAATCAAATCATGTCTTAAGTAAAAACAAGCAGTGAGATGAGATGGCGACCGAGGCTTTATCTAAACGCAAAAATACGCGACCACGCGAAAAAAGCAGCTTTCGGGTTTAGCGTATATGTTTAAGCATCCTCTTGCTCCTTATTCTCCAGGATAATCAGATGTGTGTCAAGCGTATTGGTGGGATATTTTTCCGAATAGCCTAATGAATACAAGACCGAGCAAGCCGAGAAATACCCCGAGTGCACCCACTACGCTCAACGGAGTAAATAAATCAGCCAACAACCCCGCTACGAAGACCGGTACAAGAGCAGCGATATTTATCATCATATTGAGAGTCCCAAAGATTTGACCTCGCAGGCTATCCGTAGAAGCCAACTGAAGGAGTGTTTGCGAAGCAACCAAGATGCCGGCATTCAGAAGCCCGAGCACAAATGTGATAATTGCCGTAAGCGGCGCGATAGGAACAAACCGAGCGAAGACCGGTAATGCTGCCATGACGAGCAATACACTGGCAGCCAGGAAGAGCGCAACGAAGATAACCCGCACTTTGCTTTGTGATTGCAGTACTTTACCGGCCACAACTGAGCCTATTATGAGTCCGATACCGGCCGGGAGCACAAGATAATGGCTCGTTTCAGCCAAGCCCTTACCAAATAATTGTTGAGCCATAGCTGGCGCTAGCGCAGATATAATCCCAACTATTGTTTGAGCTAGGGATATCAACAGAATAGGAAAAAGAAGTGTCTCTTCTCGAATAATTTTGACGAAGTGCAAACGCAAGTCCTTGATAATCGCTCGATAAGTATTTACAAAATCAAACTTTTCTAACTTATGCGGTTTCATGCTAGGCAGTGTAAGAGTGAGCATAAGCGCGATGATGAAAGCTAGGGTGACAGTCACATAGACAGCATCTACGCCAAACCGCGAAATAATCGGTGCAGCCAATGAATACCCGACGATAAAACTGGCATTCAGAGTAAAAACAAAGAAAGAGTTCGCAATTGGAAGGTGCTCTTCTTTGACGAGCCGTGGTAGTGCGGCTCCCTCGGCCGGAACAAAGAACTGCGAAAATACTGAAACAAAGAGTGCGAGGGCATAGACGGCTGCGAGCTGACCATCGAGCAGGATAAACAAGGGCACCAATAATGCCCGCATAGCGTTTGCCCAGTTAAGGATACGCTTACGATCGCGTAAATCTGTGTACGCACCAGCAGGAACAGCAAATAATATCGCCGGTACCCCTATAGCCACTATGAAGAGCGAGACCGAGCTACTGGCGTAGCGCGTCCCCTTCGCAAGCTCGTAGATATGAATTATCAGTCCGTAGTTTAAGAGTTGAGCTGCTACCTGGCTAGCAACCTGTGCGCCCCAAAGTTTGAGGAAATTACGGTTTCGCAATACTTCACGATACATGTGTCGACTTACCCATTACCTTGTATTGTATCCGAAAATCACTCAACACGTGAACGCTTACACACTTTTGTCGGGCTTCTTAGTTATAACCTTGTCTACTAATCCATATTCAGCGGCTTCATCAGCGCTCATCCAATAGTCACGATCAGAATCAGCAGCGACCCGATCGACTGACTGTCCGGAGCGTTCAGCAAGCATCGCGTTGAGCTTCTCACGGGTTTTAAGGATCTCCTTGGCCGTAATCTCTATATCCGATGCAGTACCTTCGTACCCACCGGATGGCTGGTGAATCATCACACGACTATTTGGCAGAGCGAACCGCTTACCCTTCTCTCCCATTGCCAGTAGAAATGCCCCCATCGATGCTGCTAGACCAACGCAGATTGTCGAGACAGCCGGCTGAATATGCTCCATCGTGTCAAAGATTGCCAACCCTGCCGATACACTCCCACCAGGTGAATTGATATAGAGCGTAATGTCAGCATTCTTATCTTCACTCTCAAGAAAGAGTAGCTGCGCAATAATAAGGTTTGCCACCGTGTCATCAACGGGTGTACCGAGAAAAACAATGCGCTCTTTCAAAAGTCGCGAATAGATATCATAGGCGCGTTCACCCATTGACGTCTTCTCAATTACCGTTGGTACCAAGATTGAATTACGAATTACAGAATCCATATGCCCTCCACCTTAAAGCTGTACTTATCACTATTGTAACGCTATTTTTTGGCAAGATCGCATAGCCAGTCGACGGCTTTTTGTGTCAACAAACGATTTGCGACGTCATTCTTGAAATGATCATGGTCAAGATGCTCGAGAACTTCTGGGTCGGTATACGTCATACGCATCTTCTCGATCTGATCCTGCACTTCATCGACCCGAATCTCAAACTTTTGCTTTTCGATGACATCACGGATGATCAAGCCCACGCCAATTCGACGCTTCGCTTCATCATGCAATTCTTGCTTAAAGGTCTTTTCATCCTTCTTTTGCACCTTGAGCCAGTCATCCAGCTGCATACCTGAGCTTTTGATTTGCTCTTCAAGCTCATGCTTCAGCTCATGGTACTGTTCGTCTTCGAGCAGCTCACTGATCGCTACTTTCGACTGCTTGAATGCTTCTGCGAGCACAGCCGCTTCATAGGCTCGTCCGGCTTCATTATCCTTGCCTTCTTGGAGATTCTTGCGTATGTCTTCTTTGAGTTCATCGAGCTTTTTGAAGCCACCGACTTGTTTTGCAAACTCATCATCAAGCTTTGGTGTATCGATCTCACGAACTTCATTGATCGTAACTGTGAAAGTAACTTTCTTACCAGCGAGATCTGCCGCGTGATAGTCATCAGGAAATGTAATATCGAAAGTCTTCTTAGTGCCTTTTTTCAAGCCCACAAGCTCGTCTTCGAAGCCTGGAATAAACCTGCCACTACCAAGAACCAACATGCTATTTTGTCCGGCTGCCCCTTCGACGGGCTCGCCTTGTCGTACGCCTTCAAAGTCCATGCGCACTTCATCGCCAAGCTTTGCTTCTCGTTTCACGCTCTTACGCTCAGCAAACTGTTGTTGCAGGTTTTCAAGCGCCATGTCGACTTCTTTTTCGTCCAGCTTCACTGGCTCATATTTCACTTTCAGCTTCGTGTAGTCGTAACTAATCTCAGGAAGTACCGCTACCTTAGCTTCGTATTCGAGTTCGTCCCATGGTACGAACTTCTTTACATCAACCTTCGGCTGGGCGAGTGTCTTCAGGCCGTGCCCCTGTACGGCCTCGGTAAATGTAGCAGCGAGTACTTTCTCTACTACCTCGAGCTGGAGCTTGGCGGCATCCATATTGCGCTCGGCGATCGCATCGGGCGCTTGGCCGGGCCGGAAGCCCGAGATCTTCATGTCTTTTTTAGCTTCTGCGAGCACAGCAGCTTTAGCGTCTTGGAGTTCTTTGGCGCTTACGACGATCTTAAGCTCGACGTCGGCAGCGCTTTGTTTTTCGATAGTAGCTTTAGTCATAGTACAAATATTTTACCAAACTGTGGATAAAAAAACTAGCACTCGGTACTATTGAGTGCTAGTTAGAATAAACATATTGGTGCGGATGAAAGGACTCGAACCTTCACACCTTGCGGCACCAGCTCCTAAGGCTGGCGTGTCTACCAATTCCACCACATCCGCGCACGTTATTTACTTATCAAACTACTTCTTATAATACGCGATTTGGGTCGCCCCATACACTCGCGACTTGACCATGCTAGCAGTCCCTAGCTGTTGTGGCAACTTCTGGCGGCTCGAGCATGAAACAACCAACACGCCTTCAGGCAACAACTTCTCCTCGGCACGCGCAGCAATGGTCATATCGCACGCATCATACGGTGGGTCGAAGAAAATAATGTTTTGCATATCAAGTTGGTCAAGCGCCGCCTCTACCGACCGCGCGACGACATGTGCTTCAGTATCAACCCCCAGCTCCTTGGCTGATTGTTGGATCATTCTCGCTGCCTGCGCACTGCGCTCTACGAATGTCACTCTATCAGCGCCGAGACTCAAAGACTCAAACCCAAGCGCACCACTACCTGCATACAGATCGGCTACCTGTAGGCCAGAAAGATCATGGCCAAGCGTGTCAAATATTGCTTGACGTATCTTCTGCGCAACTGGACGAGTACCTTCGCCCGGCTGTTTGATAATACGAAACTTCAAGGCCCCACCCAAGATACGTGTGGTGTACTGCTTAGTTGTCATTGCATTTTAAACCTTCGCAGGCTTAGCCGGGGTAGATTCGCCTTTTGTTCCTGCTAGTTTCTTCGCAGGCTCCGTACACCAGGCTTCTTGATATGCTGCCAGCCAAGCAGCCGCAATCATCTGAGGAATACGTGGCACGACTGTCGCGCGAACGGCCTTAGCGAGCTTGGTCGTCCAACCGTCAGCAATAAATTCCTCGTACAGCCCGAGTTTTGCGATCTTGTGAGATTCTTCTTTGATAACTGCCTCAATGCCGTGTTCGCGCACGCGCAACACAAGCTCGAGATCGAGCTTGACACGAAGTGGTGAGAATAAGGTCGCCGTTGAGATACCTGACTCAAATGCTAAATGTGAACTTTTCCAGCCTTTACTCCCCCACGTCTTCCAGCGGCGCGTGAGCTTTGATGCCTCAGCATACTCTTCTGCTATCAGCTTATAACTCAAATGGTGTGCCGGCGTCAGCGAGTCCGTTATGTAGTGAGCCACGAAACCAGCATGAAACGCAGCTTCGACATAATCTTCTTTTTTGAGACTAGCCACAAGGTTGTGATAGTGAGAACTAATCCAGCTGGGCAAAAAACCTATCTCATTTACTGGATCCCAGAGGTGATCAGTATTGTAGCTCCCCTTTACTTTGAGCCCATCTGGCCCACCATAACCTTCAAATTTCAAGATTGCGGCTCGTTTCGGAAAATGGGCACGATTAATCATCGGGGCAATAATACGAAAAGCTTCCCGATCGAGCTTCTGGTGAGTACCGGCGTATGAGATGCGACCACGAGTCGCGAATGAGGCAAATCCTGAGTTCATGTGTTAATTACTAATCCAGCGACGTGACAGTCTTAAGTCGGTTAATCTGCTGGATCGTATAAGGATATTTTACGATATTTTCTTCTGTAAGAAAAGCCTGAGCTACTTCACGAGCTGTTGCGATCAAGGCAGTATCATCGAGTCTTGCAAATCGTAAGTCGATCTGTCCGGACTGTCGCCAGCCGGTACGCTGACCGGGACCCCTGGTCTCAAGGTCAATCTGCGCCAAACGGAATCCATCATGTGTGCGCTCGATAGCCCGTACGCGCGTCAGTGCGGCATCGTCTTTGCGATTTGTAAAGAGAAAACAATAAGCCTGCTCATCACTACGTCCCACTCTACCGCGCAGCTGATGCAAGGTCGCCAGACCAAAACGTTCCGCCTGCTCGATGAGCATGACATTCGCTCGATCTACATGGACCCCGACCTCAATGACGGTCGTCGCAACCAGGATGTCGAGTTCGCCACCCACAAACTGCTCCATTACCGCCGCCTTCTCATCTGGCTTCAACTTACCATGCACCAGACCGATGCGTCGATGCGAGAATACCGAATACTGCAGGCGTTTATATTCCTCACTAGCCGCCTTCACACCGCCCGTATCCGATTCGTCAATCGCTGGGCACACGATATACACCTGCTGACCAGCAGTTATGAGGTCATCTACCTGTCGGTAGACTGCCTGACGATCATCATCAAATACCACCTTAGTTGCCACCGGCTTACGACCGGGCGGTAACTCAGCAATACGCGAGATATCTAGGTCGCCATAGACTACAAGCGCTAGACTGCGCGGGATCGGCGTGGCGGTCATTGTTAAAACATGCGGCAAGCGCCCAGCTTTGTCCTTCAGTGTAAGCCGCTGATTTACCCCGAAACGATGTTGCTCGTCGACGATCACAAGCCCTAGTTCGGCAAAACGTGTGTCTTTCGTAAGCAGTGCTTGAGTCCCAATAACTAGCTGCAGTTGCCCATTCGCCAATCTTTCGCGTACATCCGATTTACGCGCTGCTGGCAGCTTGCTCGTAAGTAACTCAGACTGCACAGCCCAGGGCTGCAAAAGCTTACGGAATGACTCTATATGTTGTCGAGCCAAGATATCTGTCGGCACCATTATTGCAACCTGATAACCCGCCTTGATAACCATAAGAGCAGCCATAGCAGCTACTACGGTTTTCCCTGAGCCGACATCCCCCTCGAGCAGGCGATTCATCGGATGTGGCAGCTCGAGGTCATGCAATATCTGCCAGGCAGATTTGCGCTGACCGTCAGTCAGCTCGAATGTCAGCCGTTCCACAAATTGCTTGGCAAGCTGCTCGTCAAAAGGCACTGCAAACGACTGCTCGGTCGCAATCTCATGCTTGATCGCTAAACTCGCGCCAATATGGAGAAACAGCTCCGCAAATGCCATACGATGCTTGACTTGACCGAGCGCCACCATAGAAGTTGGCGCATGCAACTCGCCGATAGCCTGCGCCAGGCCCATCAGCTGATACTGCTCCCTTATATACTGCGGCAATGGATCCTCAATGAGCCCAATCGAATCTTCTACCTGTGCATACAGGTCACGTATTAGCCTACTGGTCAAATGTTGGGTTTCAGCGTAGATCGGCACAATTGATCCAGCTAGCTTGCTTGTGCTCACTTCTTCAAATGTCGGCTGAGTAATGCCAAACGATCCACTGGCGAATTTTAACTCCCCAAGAAAATAATACTCCTTACCTTCTTGAAGCTGGTTTATTACCCACGGGCTATTAAACCAAGTTAGCTTTAGCGTGCCAGTAGCATCGGTCACGATGGCTTCTGTGAGAGTCATGCGCTTACGCTTAAAGCTTTTACGTATCTTTATTAGATCAACTGTCGCCCTGACACTGACGAGACCAGGCCGAAGCTGATTGATGGGTCGTAGTGAAGTAAAGTCATCGTAGCGGCGAGGAAAGTAATGAATCAAATCTTCGACTGAGATCAGTCCGATAGACCTCAGATGCCCCCCGATCACGTCGCCGACACCGTTGAGCTGCGTCAGTCGCGTCGTGAGTGGATAGGTCATAGGGAGATTTTTTTATACCTTCGCTTACCGAGTTGCGCTATAGAGCCAGGCTTAGGCTTAAGATCCTGTGTTGTTTCGATAAGCTCGCCATCAATACGAACACCACCCTGCTCTAGTAGTCGCCGGACTTCCGACTTCGTCACTCCGAATGCATTAGACAGTAAGCCTATACCATCGGCGAGTTCCTTATCATCGGCCCTATACACTTCGATATTTTCCGGCAAATCACCCTGACGGAATTGTTTTTCCCAGGCATTTTCAGCCTCGATAGCAGCGTTATTACCGTAATATCGCGCAACAATCTCACGTGCGAGCGCAGCTTTTGTATCGCGCGGATTATCGCCTTGTGACATATTTATTTCTATCTGTGCAATTACATCTACATCAACGGCAGTTGCAAGCCTGAAATAATGAGGGATGAGCTCATCATTGAGCGCCATTATCTTGCCGTACATATCGATTGGAGTGTCCGTGATAAAAATACAGTTTGGCTGAGACTTACTCATCTTTTTGCCATCAGTGCCGACAAGAAGTTCCATTACCATGACTGCCTGTGGGTCCTGCCCAGCGCGCTTCTGCAATGTACGACCTGCCATCATATTAAAGAGCTGATCATTGCCACCAAGCTCGACATCAGCATGCAACGCAACCGAATCGTATCCTTGCATCATAGGGTATAAAAATTCCTGTAGCCCGATTGGCTTCTGATTCTCATATCGCTCGCGAAAATTGTCACGCTCGAGCATCTGCGCAACCTTAAACTCGCTTGCAAGCTCGAGTACATCTAGGAAACTGAGTTTGTTTAGCCACTCAGAGTTGTATCGTACTTCAGCTTTTTCGAGATCAATGATTTGGCCGATCTGCTTAAGATAGCTGCGCATATTTTGCTTGACTTCCTCGCGCGTTTGCATCTGTCGCTCATTAGTTTTGTCTGAGCTATCACCGATCATAGCCGTATAATCACCAATCAAAATAACCACCTGATGACCAAGATCCTGAAATTCGCGCAATTTCCAATACACTACAGCGTGACCGATGTGAATACGGTCGCCCGTGGGGTCAATTCCAAATTTTACACGCAGGGGCTTACTGGCACGCAATCGCTTCTCGAGCTCGGCACGCACCACCACGTCCTCAACTGTCCGTGTCAGCAAATACTGAATACGCTGTTCTTTGGTCATTTTTGTCATATCAGCATTCTATCAGATACAGGTCTATACATAAAACCCTTCCAAAATATGCTTGCCGGCGATGAGAAATGGTATAATACGAACACTATATGGCACGCAGTATACGTAGACAGCGTCCAAGGCGCGTAACACACTCGACGCCTTCTCGGCACCCTGAAGCAGCCAAGCTCCAGAGTAATACTCCTCATTCGCGTAAGCAGAAGTACGGTAAGTTTTCTCCTCAAGCAATTTGGGCGGCCATTATGTCGCCGACTGGCAAAAAAGTTATCGGTTTTAGCCTCGCAGGCATGGTCCTTTCTGTACTCCTGCTATTCCTATGGGTCGCGAAGGATTTGCCAAGCCCAAATAAAATCAACTCACAGATATCGGCTCAGACAACCAAACTCTATGATCGTACCGGTCAAACAGTTCTCATTGAGATCTACGGCGACAAGAACCGCTCAGTAGTACCCCTTAGTCAAATCCCACAAGACTGCCGCAACGCGACCATTGCCCTCGAAGACAAAAACTTTTACAAGCAAGGCGCATTTTCTATCACTGGCCTGGGGCGTGCCTTCACCGGCATTCTATTCCGTGATCCAACCAAGGGTGGTGGATCAACGATCACACAGCAATATGTTAAGAATGCCTTCCTCACTGGCGAGCGAACCTATACTCGCAAGATCAAAGAACTCATCCTGGCTATGCAAATTGAGCTACTATATAAGAAAGACGACATTTTGCAGCTGTATCTTAATGAAATACCGTACGGCTCGACTGCTTACGGCATACAAGCCGGCGCTAAGACATATTTTGATAAGAACGTACAAGACCTAAGTCTGGCTGAGTGCGCAACCCTTGCGTCACTACCGCAAGCACCAAGCTACTACAATCTCAAGCGCGACGCGCTGGCGGGCCGCCAAAGTACCGCCCTTGATCTCATGATCGAGCAAGGCTATATCAATAAAGACCAGGCCGAAGCAGCTAAAAAAGACAATGTTATCGCTTCGATGCGCGTGCGTAACTACGCTGCGAATGTTATCGCGCCCCACTACGTGCAATACGTTCGTGACAAGCTTGAAGAAAAATACGGCGTGAAGACCGTCAACGAAGGTGGATTAAAAGTTATCACGTCACTTGACCTTGACAAGCAGCGCATCGCCGAAGATGCTGTCAAAAAGAACATCGACAATGTACGTAAGTTCGGTGGGTCAAATGCAGCACTCGTGTCCGAAGACGCCACAACTGGGGAAATGCTTGCGATGGTAGGAAGCTACGATTATGGAGACCCAGAAGTCGGTAACTTCAACGTTGCAGCCGCGGAACGACAGCCAGGTTCGAGCTTCAAGCCTATTGTATATGCATCTCTCTTCAAAAAAGACACTTGGGGACCAGGTTCCACTATCTATGACGTGCAAACTGATTTTGGTGGCGGGTATAAACCAAAAAACTACACGGGTCGCTTCTATGGCATCCAATCCGTTCGCACCGCACTGGCTGGTTCACTGAACATTCCTGCCGTCAAAGCACTCTATTTGGCTGGTATTACAAATACTATCCAAACAGCCAACGATCTAGGCATCACGACTATACAAAAGTCCGATGCCGATCGGCTCGGACTTGCGATGGCGCTCGGCGCAGGCGAAGTAAAGCTCACCGAGATGGTGAATGCGTTTTCGGCCTTCCCCGCTAACGGACAGATCCGTGATCAAGTTACCGTGCTATCCGTAACTGACCCAAGTGGTAAGACGCTTGAGAAGAATACTCCGGATACAAACAAAGCCAAGCAAGCACTTGATCCACAAATTGCATACGAAATTAACTCGATCATGTCGGACAATAACTCACGTTGTGCGCTGGGTATTTTCACCTGTAATAACCCTCTCACATTACGAGGCAAAACTGTTGCCGCCAAGACTGGTACGACAGAAGACTACAAGGATGCTTGGACTATGGGTTACACCCCTAAAATCGTCACGGGCGTCTGGGCTGGCAATAATGATAATAGGCCTATGACACAAGCTGCCTCAATCGTCTCGGCTCCAATCTGGCAGACCTATATGGCTGCTGCCACGGCGAGCGATCCCGATATCGCATTCACGCGGCCTGCTGGTATAAAAGATGTCGAGCTGGATGCCGAAACTGGTAAATTACCGAATGCTGCAACCCGCAAGAAACGGACTGATATTTTCGCTGCTTGGTATAAGCCAGCCGCTGCGCCAAGCGCAAACGGCACGAAGATCAACAAGCTAGATGGTAAGGTTGCCACCGAATGTACGCCTGCCGACGCACTTCAAGATGCAGCTATTCTCGCTATCCAAGCCGAAATACCACCAACAGATATCAGTTATGCTCGCTGGCAACCACCAGTCGCCGCGCTCGCTAGTAGCCAGGGTTTAGCGGCTGGGGCGGGGGCATCCAGCGAGAAATCGACGATGCACAGTTGCAGCGATGTGAAGCCAACCGTGTCGATAACCGTGAGCCCGTCAAGCGGCGCAAAGTTCAACGTCAACGCTAGTGTTGTGGCAGGCACACGCACACCAAATAAACTCGTTTACCTCGTAAACGACCAGGAGCTTACTTCGCAGCAGATCAATGGCTCAGGTAGCTATCCTTTACTCATAACTCCAGGTATAGAAGGGCCAATCAAAATCCAGGTGAAGGTTCTTGATGACTACCTCTACGCAGGGCTGTCGAATGCGGTCACTGTCACTGGCACAGACGAAGACTACTCATTAAGTTGTACAGGCAATACCTGCACGATAACCGGTACAGGCATTGCTGGCGTATCTAACTTCAAGATAAATAATGTCAGTAAAGCTTCATGTACAACAACCGTATGCACGCACACTAGCACCGCTACAAGTGCAAGTGCGATCGTCTTGCGCTCGGCCGGGGGGTCCGTAGCTCTCACCTGGCCCTAGCAACCCAGCTCAAAAACAATAATTACTTCTTAGCTTGTCTAGACTTAATTGACGATGACGATTTTATATTCTTGCTGTTTGTTGGCATCGTAAATATCATCTTACCTGCCACAGTCTGGAAGATCCGGGTGACCTCTGTATCGATTTCTTTACCTATAAGCTTGTCACCACCCTCAACTACAATCATAGTACCGTCTTCGAGGTAACCAACCCCCTGGTTTCTTTCTTTGCCAGCCTGCACAACACGAACCACCATATGTTCTCCTGGCAGCACAACCGCACGCAGTGCTTGACTAAGCTCATTCACATTCATAACCTTAACTGACTGAATAGTCGCAACACGGTTAAGATTATAATCAGTAGTCAAAATATCGGTCTTAAACTTGCGGGCTAGATAGACGAGCTTTGCATCAACTTCCTTCACATTCTCAGGATTGTCCTCTACGATATCAATCTCTACCTGTTTGCTTTCCCGCAAGCGGTTGAGCATCTCAAGCCCACGACGACCACGACTACGACGTAACGCATCCTCACTATCGGCGATATTTTGTAGCTCCGCTAAGACAAACCGAGGCACCAAGAGCTTACCAGGGATAAACCCGGTGGAAGCTATATCGGCTATGCGCCCATCGATGATTGCTGATGTGTCTACTAATATTTGTGACTGCGAAAAGGCGACCTTACGTGCCTGTTTTTTATCACTACGCACAAAATCTAGCCTCGGAAACAGCTTCACGAGATTATCGTGTTGATGATAAAAAACTTCTGAGAGCGCAATCGCACTCATCAGTGTCACGGTGATAGGCAGAATATCACTATATGGACCAGGAAGCCTACCAAGGGGTATCGATATAAGGAGCCCAGCTCCTGCTCCACATAAGAAACCAACAGTTAGTAAGATCAACCGCTGCAAATCTAACTTCATCAATCGAAGAGCGATGTAGCAAACAACCAATATCGCAAGCAGTACCGCAGGTATTGCGATGTACATAAATCTTCCCTTTCTCAGTATTATTTCTTGGTCGAGCGTGATTGCTTGAGTCTTGCAAGTGCCGCCGAAATATCATTAATACCGACAACGCCCGTGGACTTTAGCGATGCTGGAGCAAGGATATGTTTAAAACCAAGCTTACGAGCTTCTCGAGCCCGTGCATCCATCAGCTGCACTGAACGAACTTCGCCAGCTAAACCAACTTCTCCAAAACTCACTAATGACCGTGGAATCACTGTGCCATAAAATGCGCTTGCGATTGCCAAGATAAGTGCGAGATCAACTGCGGGCTCTGTGATCTTGAGTCCACCTATAATACTAACATAGACGTCCTGATCTGATAATGGCAGTCCGGCCCGCTTCGTTAAGACAGCCGTAAGGAGTGCGAGACGATTTTGGTCAAGACCAACCGCAGCTCGCTTAGGGTAGCTCAATACCGATGGGGATACGAGAGCCTGCACTTCGACCATCAATGGGCGCGTACCTTCTAAAGCCACAAACACAGCGCTCCCGGGTAAATCGCGACGTTCAGCAAGGAGTATCTCGCTCGGGTTATCTACTTGCACAAAGCCGTGCTCACCCATCTCAAGTAGTGCTACATCGCTCGTAGCACCAAAACGATTCTTGCTTGCTTTGAGTACCCGAAGAGTTCCGTATTGGTCGCCCTCCATAGACAATACGACATCGACTAAGTGCTCAAGCAGCTTCGGCCCAGCCAAACTGCCTTCTTTTGTAACGTGCCCGATCATAATGCAGGCGGTATGGGTCGATTTCACGGTCTGCATCACCTGACTTGCAACGGTTGTTACCTGACTCGGACTCCCTGGATTTGCATTCAAAGCAGAGCTTCCGAGAGTTTGAATCGAGTCGATAATCACCAACTTGTACTGACCGGTAGCTATCGCGGCTATCGCATCATCGGCCTGTGTAGTCGCCAACAGATCGAGATGCTCGGCGAGCACACCTAGTCGATCAGCCCGAAGCTTAACCTGTCGCTCGCTCTCCTCACCAGTTACATACAATACAGGATCACCAGACGCCACTGCTGCGGCGATCTGCAAAACAAGTGTCGATTTCCCGACCCCCGGATCACCCGACAGCAAATTGAGCGAGCCTGG
>CAZTHB010000007.1:17913-29763 GCA_964613485.1 uncultured Candidatus Saccharibacteria bacterium | reverse complement strand
CTCCTGCCAATAACTTTGCGTAAATAAATTGCCCATCGTCGGGTTGACGAGGGGCTTTTGTTATATTATGCAGCCATACCATGCTGTTCTAGGTAACTGACAATCTTGCGAATGTCGGCTTCGTCCTTCTTGCGCCCAATTGCTCGTTTCCAGGCAAGTATCCCTTCGGGAGTCAGCACTCGATTACCCTGAACGATACGTGACGATGACATAAGCTGCGCGAACGAAGCACGATAGAATGAATCATTTGGTGGAAGCATGATGGTTATGTGGCCACAGACCTCACGCTCACCATAATCGCCCACTACGCGTTCCAGATTCTTGAGTCGCGTTCCACGGTTTGTAGGACGACCGATATAATGCGCTTCATTGATGAGACATGCAGCGGTCACGACGATGTCATAGTCCGTCACATCCGACTTAATTCCCCAAACAGCCATCGCTGCGCCGCCAACAAGAATTGACTTACTCCAGGGTAGTGGCAGCCTTGCGATTGGTGCCAGCAGTCGCCTAAGTTCGTTTGCTTCGATTGGGCTATACATATGATTTCTTTCGGATAGGTGCGATGTGATACTACTCCTAGAATACACACGTGTTGCGCTTGCATTCAAGCATGAGTATATAGTGTCAAAATCGCTTCACAAGGATAGACGCCCAGTAATTCTTATGCGATCAAAGCCTATCCAGCTATCCCTCAGCTTGTGCTGCTATACTATAGCTAATGCGCAAGGTCATAAAATATAGTCGCAAATTCTTCGTCTTACTCATTGGTGTGACGGCAATTGGTGTCGGACTCATGTTTTTAGTCCTGCCAGGACCAGGCTTGCCAGTTATTATTGTTGGCTTGGTCGTACTTGCCTCGGAGTTTGCTTGGGCGCAAACAGCGCTTCATAAAGTACGGCACACATACGAGCAATCAAAAGACGCGATCAAAAATGGCGTCGCGAATAGCCGCAAGAAGTAATCGATCTCTACACCCACACAGATTTTAGCTTGCGCCAGACTGTTCTTCTGTCTCAAATAGTTCTTGTAGCTGCTGCTGGTGCTTATCTCGATACTTCGCATACGCGGCCTTCTTGAAGCCCTTCTGACGAATGAATGTACCGATGCGCTCGCTACCGATATAGCGCGGCAAAAGGACATAGCTCGCACCTAGGCCGTATAATTCAGCCGCCTCATGTGCGTTGTCGGCACGGCAGATAACCACTGCCTTAGCATTTATGTTCTGCATATACTCGACCAGTAGCGAATTCGCCGTAAAGTCGCTCACATGACACACAACTAATTTTGCTTTCGCGAGGTCTAAATCATCCAGCAGCTCAGGATCAGTCACATCACCGTACACGTATGGGATATTCTTGCGCTCCAGCTCTTCGACGGTCTCCGGGTTGTAGTCGACTACCAGGTATCTGTGAGAAAGGGCGTCAAAGGCCTTCACAAACTCACTGCCCCCACGACGATAGCCAAAGAGTACGCAGTCATAGCTTGCACTGGATTCTTTCTCGATCTTTACGTCCTTGCGCTCGAAGACCTGTAGGTATCGTGATAAGAGTGCGAATAGCTTGTCGGCATACGTAATCATATAGGCCGAGACAGCGATCGTTATGATGCCAACAATAGCGACAAGCGAGACGACGCTCTCATCAATCTGCTTGTTCTTTAGCCCCAGCAGGATGAAGATGAGTGAGAACTCACTGATTTGCGCTACGGCTAAGCCAGCCTTGAAGCCAGTCTTCTTGGTGTAGCCTAAGACCCCCATGATCATCATCACGATGAGAGGATTGCCTATCAGTACGAGTGTAGAGAATGCTATCACTTGCGGAATAATCGATGTGACATTGCCTAAGTCGAGCCGAGCACCAAGCGCAATGAAGAACACCACGATAAAGAAATCGCGTAGCGGGCGCAGTCGTGAGCCAATCTCTTGCGCATAATGCATCGTCGATAAGGCTACACCGGCGATAAGTGCGCCTACTTCAAGACTAAAGCCCATTTCATAGAATAGTGTCGCGATACTAAAGCCCCAGGCGATCGAAAAGATGAAGAGTAACTCCTGCGATTTCGATAAGAAATTACTCAAACGACTAATGATATATTTTGATGCCAATAGTACGCCGGCGGTTAGTACTATGCCCTTGAGTATTAATATGCTGAGTGCCGCCGCATTGAGCTCTTGTCCAGAAGCAGAAGCGATCACAAGCGCGAATGTAGCGATAATATCTTGAACCAAGAGAAAGCCAATCGATATTTTGCCATAAAGCGTATTGTGTTCACGCTTATCAGTTAAGAGTTTGAGGATGATGATAGTACTTGAGAATGTGAGCGCAACGGCGATGTACAAGCTCGGAACGATACTGTAGCCGAAGAGCTTGGTGACCCCCAGGGCCAAAATGAGCGTAAACAGTACCTGCCCTAATCCGGTCAGCAGTGAGACGCGCCCAACCTCTTTGATGACCTTTGGATTGAGTCCGAGTCCTACCAAAAAGAGCAGGAGTGCTACCCCGAAATTACCAAGTAGGTCGATCGAATCTGACGGGTTGAGTACATTAAACACGGTTGGACCGAGAAACACACCGGTCAGGATATACCCGATGATAAGCGGCTGTCGCAGTGCCCGCATCACAATCGATACTATGGCTGCGATGACGATTACAATACTGATCTCAGTAAACACGCTACTGTGCATGTGTTTCCACCTCCTCTATTCCCCCTAGCATATCACGACAATTAACCTTAACCCCCTCCAAGCCCTCTGCGCACAGCGAGGCTCGATATTACTTACACAGTGACGAGATGTCAGCTGAATACATGAGTGGACGGTTTAAGATTTTTTCGGAGCAATACTTAGCTCGTCCCTGCTCAATATTCGTAGCTGAGTATCGAAGCTTCGAAATGAGCCCTTGTGCACCAAACAGTGAGCTCAAGAATCCACCATCGCCAACGACCTCTTCGATCTTATAACTATCAGAGCTGGCGCCTTGCGCTACGCTGGCATATACCGACTCGACATTCCCTACTTGATCAATCAACTTCTTAGCCTGAGCGGTCTTAGCAGAATATGGCAATGCACCAATGTCGTTGCGGATAGTCTCAGATGATATCTTGCGTCGATCGGCGACGTAGTTCACAAATACATCATATTCTTCTTGTATTTGCTGATTGAGGAAGTCCTTTTCTGGTTGTGTCATATCGCGGAATGGACTACCAATGTCCTTAGATCGTCCAGCGGTGAAGTAAGTGTAGTCAATGCTGTCTTTTGTCGTGACTTGGCCATCGCTCACTATCCCATTGTATCTAGCCAAGGGGCCGAAGATTACGCCAATACTACCAGCCTCACTACCTTGGATGGCAGTAATCCTGTCTGTAGCACTTGCTGCCCAATAGGCGCCCGATGCCCCCATACCATTTATGAATGACTCGACCGGCTTGTTTGTTTTTTGGCGATAATATTCGATACCGTCAGTTATCGACTTGCTGGCAGTAATGAGCCCACCCGGGCTGTCAATTTGCAGAATAACCCCCATAACACTCTCGTCTTGAGATAGATCGATCAGTTGACGCTTCACTACATCCCCGTCTGTGAAGGCGTCAAATAGTATTGAGAGCGGCGCCGATGACGAGCCGGAAAGAATCGGGCCGTTCATTGGAATCACGACAATTTTTTTCTCCGCAGCTTCATTGCCAGCGATATACTTCGTGGAGATTTCGCCAATAGTCGATCCACTTTCACTACCACCCGCTGAAATAGCTACGATAATTGCAAAAATCCCGAGCAGCATAAAAGTAGCTACCCATGCGAGAGGCGTACCGACAATCACCGCTAATAATGTCATTGCAAATTGCTTGCCTGATCCGCCGGTAGCGGGTTGTTTCTGCGGCGGCAAAGGCGGTGGCTGTATGGCCTGAGGAGGTTGATACGGCTGAGGATGGTGTGGCGGTTGATGATTGTGGAGGGGGCGTGGTTCGATGTCATGCATGATGTGTCTATACTAGCACTGCTCGGGGCTCGTACACAAACATCTAATGCTTACTTCAGTGAGGCCCGTGCTGTGTTTTCGTAGCCTCGCACGCTATACTATAAGCACTATGGCAAAAGCTCTGCCTCGCACGAACACTATGGAAACAAAGCCACCCAAGCGAATAAAACGCTGGATAATTGTATTAGGAATAATAATCGGCATCCCCATACTTGCTTTTGCCTACAGCTGGATCGACGCTACACTGCATTCTCCAGAGATTATTTGGGCTCTACAAAAATCTAAGGCCGAGCAAAAGCTTCCAAAAGCAAAAGTCGATGCCGAGCAAGCTCTCGAATCTACGCTTACAGTCTTTAAGCAGGCGGTAACGTCCCAAGCATCAGATGCATTACAAAAGTACAGTGTCAATGTCGGAAAGCGTTCATATATTAATCACGGCTGCCAGGCAATTACCGTCATGGGTGGCTCTAAATTTAACGAGCGACCTGTAGGTAAAAGCATGAAATGCGTGTATGCAGTAGCCAAACCAATTACCGTCAAGGGAGATGCACCATTCTCCTTCTCGACATTAATTGAAGAAACGAATAATAGCCAGCAGACGAATATTCGAGAAACGTTACGTAACCAGGATTTGTCGCTCGGTACGATTACGTATGCTACTGACGATTACACTCTCGAGTCATTATTCCTAAATTATGGTGTTGATTGGGAAAATATTTTCTTGAGAGAATGGGATGAAATTCAGCGTGATGAACTACGATCCACTAGCATCATCTCCGCTATTACGACTTACTACATCTTTTATGACGAGACGTTATGATGGCAGCCACTCAATCAATTACTAAGGACCAATTCTTGTCAGTTCGAGCGCTATATTACCCTTATTCAGTCTGTATCTTAGCACTTGCACTTTTGTTACTCTTAAAGCTTCTCAATTATGACTTTGGCCGCCTACCACAACAGCCTGGAGATATCGTTATTTTAAGTGTTTTTCTAGAACTCCCACACATTGTCGCTAGCCATGTGTTGCTGGCGGACCGTGAGTACATAGGCTACTACAAGACTAAGCTTTTACTGCGTTATCTTGTAGCGGTCCTAGCGCTCGCCGCAGTAACACTATCATTTGGCATCATGGCCTTTTACTCCGTTTATTTTATGTGGACGGTATATCATGTACTCAAGCAGCAAGTTGGCATCGGGCGAATCATGAACCGGCAACCAAATAAGCTATATGAGATATGGGGCTATGTTTTGATAGTAGGCTCATTGGTGCTAGCGGCACTCATCGGCTACTACCAAATTGAGTTGGGTCCATTTAAAGCCTGGCTCCTACCCGCAGTACTTGGCTTTGCGATCACACTCATACTTCTTGCAGCCATTACTTGCCTCCAGCTGAAGCAACCATTCGGGCGCTGGTACATGATAGCAAATACCGCCATGTATCTCAGTGTACTCGCCTGCATACTTTTGGGTGCTCCGTTTTTTGTCATCCTTATCCCTAGGATCATTCATGACACGACAGCGTATCTGCTCTACATCAACCATGACGCCAACCGAAATAATGCCGTGAAGCATAATCTGCTTTACCGCGAGTTTTGGTATCTACCAGCCTGGGCTGCCACACTTCTTGTATCGATCGCCTTAGCCAGCCTACTGACTTTCCATCTTGTGCCGTTCGCTCTGCAAATCGCTATCGTCTTGACTATTTCGCACTACATCCTTGAATCATTTGTGTGGCGCGGAACGGGCATTCATCGCAAATCATTGCGTCTTCGTTTTTCGTAGAGATCACGAACCATAAGCTGTATAATAGTATTAATATGACTGACTCAGAAAAGATATTCGACTCAGCGAGCGAATATCAAGTTACCGCCCAGCTGATAAGCCCACTTACCCTACTCACGGCCATTCTATTGGCGGTCGACTATTTGCGGGGCCTGACGTTCTCTAACTCCGCTCCACTGGTTTTTGGGTTCGTAGGGCTCGTCGTCGTGACTTCCCTTCTACTCTTTATACCAGCACTGAAGTTCGGCAAGCTGCATGCACTGTATCTTGTACTATATCATCTTGCACTAGCATTCGCACTTATCTTTATCGTAAGTACCCAGTCTTATTACCTTCTATTGTGGCTACTTGTGGCATATATGATGAGTACCTACTATGAGGCTTGGGGGTTGATTGTCAATCTTTCCGTTCTTTTTGTGGTAATGGTAGTGAGTGTGACCTATCAAACCGGCAGCTTCACTCTGGCTCACATTCTCGACATCATACCTTCGTATCTTATAGTTCTGTCGCTTAGCATCATATTGGCACGGATCGGCTTAGGTAATCGCAAGCAGCGTGCATCAATGAAACAAAAAATCACCCAGGCGAACTATGAACATGAACGGCTCGTTGCCCTCATTAATTCAGTTAGTGAAGCAGTAATAGCTATCGGACAAGACGGTAAAATTACACTCTTCAATGCAGCTGCCCTCGACTTGATCGATACGAATATGGAGCTTACCGGCCAAATGATCAATAACGTCTTACGACTACGCGACGAAAAGAATAATCCAGTTGACCTACTAAAGCTTGTACGCGACACGAAGTATATTCAGCACCGGACTGACCTGATTATGCCCTACGGTGAAGATGACCATGTTGCACTCGATATCAATATAAGCCGTGTTTCGATCACTGCGCCACTCGCCAAACAAGAAGGCTACATTCTCCTCATGCGAGACATCACTCAAGAAAAATCTCTTGACGAAGAACGTGAGTTGTTTATATCTGAAGTAAGTCATGAGCTGCGCACACCGATCACAATCGCTGAGGCAAATGTATCCATGGCTGAGCTGTCGGCAGGGAAGCCAGACATGGACCGAGCGAAGCTAGTTGAGGTTATCTCAAAAGCACACAAACAGATTCTCTTTTTAGCAGACATGGTTAATGACCTCTCGACACTATCGAGAGCGCAACGCCCTGATGCCGAAATGGACGTTGCTACTTTCCCTATCCAAGAAGTCATCGATGAATTAGGAAAAACATACACTCCACAAGCCGAAGCCAAGAGCTTGTTCCTCCATATCGAAGCAGATACCAATCTTCCTCAAGTAACGACTTCACGACTATATGTGCGAGAAATAATGCAGAATTTCATCACTAATGCTATCAAGTACACCAAAGATGGGGGTATAACTGTTATCGCCAAACTGATAGACGATCATACGCTCGAGATCGGTGTTCGCGATACTGGCATCGGGATTGCAAAGAGTGAGCTCGATAAAGTCTATGAAAAGTTTTGGCGCTCAGAAGATCCATATACTCGTCAAACAAGTGGCACTGGCCTAGGTCTATTTATTACCGCTAAGCTTGCTAAGCGAATTGGAGCTCAGCTACATCTAGAAAGTGAGCTCAAAAAAGGTTCGACTTTTGCACTCCTACTTCCCGTCGTTGCAGTCAAGGACGTGGACGTGAAAAATCTCGTCAAAGAAGAAGTTAAGCACCTCTACGAATAGTCTGGCTTTCTTCTTTAGCCAGTGAGATATCGTTACTGTTTCTTAGCGGCGATAGCAGCCAGGACAGAGCATATAATTCCACCTAGAAAGCCGACCGACAACATGAGCGAGTATAATGTCGACTGAAAAGCAAAAGGCAGTATTGGCTGCGTTGCAAATAAGAGGCCGATAATAAAAAACAGCCATGCAAAAGACCTAAGCCGCCATTTTTGCGAAGTAGTAGGTGCAATCTTTGCTTGCAGGAAGAAATATATACCTAGAGCTACGAGCGCAAGATAATCAAACCCGGTAAGGGCTGCGTAATACTTAGGATAAGCAAAATCTAGCTTCCAGTGGCCATCTACCCAAAGAACTTGCGTAGTATATGGGATATTCGCCCAATACGATGCCGCTACACAGGCCCCCGTGTAGAGCGCTAGGACTATTTTTGCAATATTACGAGCAAGGACATTACTCCCCGTGAAGATGCGGAGTGCGATCAGCCAGATAACAAATAACGCGATATATTGAAACGTATCTCCAATGAAAATTGCCCAACTCAATTGAGCGCTATCCGTAATAAACGCTGCTGGCACTGCATAAAATATATGCGCTAGAAGCATCAAGAAGCTTGCGGAGGTAAAGTACGTCCCTATCTGATTGGTAGATGTTTTGGCTGATCTTAACCCTCGGATCCAAAGATATGCCAATACCGGAAGACCTATATACCAGTGGATAACATTAAGCGGAATGCGCATATGCACTATACTACCATCTTATTAACGAAAATGCCTACGCTTACACGCAGACATCATCATAACTATATGGAGCCCGCGAAGGGACTCGAACCCATAACCTACGGTTTACAAAACCGTTGCTCTACCAATTGAGCTACGCGGGCAATATTTTTTTATTTATAGAAGAACTTTTAACTATATGTTTAGTAACAGCCCCAACAAACAGCCTGTATGCAGGTCGGTTTTCTTTGACATAGAGTATTTTGGTCGCAAGTACCGCACTACAGTCCGGACAGTTCAGCTGTGCATCTGATACTCGAATATCTATGATCCGATCGATATACATGCGTTTTAGATGACCCGGGCCATCTTTTTGATAATAACATACATGCCCGTCACATTTCTCGCAACGCATATCTAGGATGCGGGACCATCCGCCTCGAGCTTTGCTATATCGATCTCGTTTCATATATATGGTGCAGGGGGAGGGATTCGAACCCCCGAAGGCATAAAGCCGACAGATTTACAGTCTGTTGCGTTTGACCGCTTCGCTACCCCTGCATATCGTCTCTCACCTGAGTCGATGGAGCCCAAGACGAGGATTGAACTCGTGACCCCTTCCTTACCATGGAAGTGCTCTACCACTGAGCTACTTGGGCGAGATATTACCTAATAAAGTGCGTTATTACACCAAGAAAGCTTATCATTTTTAGTGAGTTTTTTCAATCAGCAAACGCTGCCATTCTTTAGCTCGCTCTACATCCTTATGAGCCCGATACCACTGCACGATGGCCTCGACTACGGTACGACTTGAGCGATCAAATTCGTGAGCTGCAAGGAGTACCTCTAGCTGCTTCTGCGGCTGTTGAGTCAGCGCAAACATCTTGGCGAGTGTCGTGTATCGTACAAGTGACTGATCCAGTTCTAGTGCCTGCTCCATCGCTTGAATAGCACGTCCAGGCTGCTTCGCATGATACAGAATAGTACTGTAATTATGCAGGTCGGCAGCAGTTGTTTCGCGTTGCATAACAAGTTCCAGACATTCACGGGCATCATCATAATTATGGAGATATGAATAGATGAGTGCGAGACGGCGATATGCGGTGAGATTTCTATGGTCTAGCTTCAGGACTTTCAAAAATGCTTTTTCGGCTGATGGCCAGCGTCGCTCGCTGTAGTAACGTTCAGCAGTATCAAGCAGCCGCTGTAATTCCGACTCATGTGTTACGGCAGAATTGTCGGCTCCAGAGTTGAGAAAATGTGCAAACTGATTATACGTCGATCGCGATAATCGCCACGTGACGATAGCAAAAATCACGAAGATCAGGATCGGGAGTAGCTGGGTCATACTCGGACCCCTCGCGATACCCACGCTTCAAGTAATAAGCGATAATTTGGTACATTTTGGGTATATGCATCAAATGCCGATAACCAAGATAGTTCCTCGTAAGCATGGGCATCTCGCAGAGCCAACAACAGCTCTTCGTATGTATCTTGAAGCGTTTGTGAATTATGGCCCTGCGCGATAAGTGCAAACCGTGCGCCCACAGTCCCTGCAGACATAAGTGATGACTGTACTACCGCAGTCTCTGCGTCGCTAACTGCAAAAACTGCAGTACGAGATCGGATGGTTGGCAGCATTTTAGCGGCAGATGGCGTAGTGAGTATAAATTGAGTTTTGCCTGGCGGCTCCTCGAGCAGCTTAAGTAGTGCATTAGCAGCTTCCAGATTCATACAATCCGCATGCAGGATCACTACCCAACGCTCACTATTTGCGCTACTCGTTGCGAGCGAGAGATCTTGGACTACTCGCATTATTGATTTACGAAGTATTTTTGCATTCTCCGGCTCTACAAGGATAACTTCGGGACGGCTCAACACTACATCAGGCGCACATCTCAGCGACGTCGCGATCGTTTGACGTACTTGAGCGAGTACTTGCTCATCATTTGTGCCGGAAAATGTTCGTGCATGCATATGTCTTATTGTACCGGGTATACACAGTGAAAATCATCTAGCACAGAAAGAAAATCTTTGCCTGGTGAAGCTGTGAATACTTTTATACCCCCACTTGGTAATGGCAGGCGCAGCGAATAGGCGTGCAGCATCAGACGCTTGCCTGCGGGAGGACGGTCTCCGTATTGCGGATCCCCAACGATCGGGTGTTTGATAGTAGCCAGATGTAAGCGTATCTGATGTGTGCGCCCGGTAGTCGGCCTGGCTTGTACGAGCGTAACATCGTCACCATATGATAGTCCCTGCACATATGTCTCCGAAGCCTTGCCGAGAGGATCGACCTCCATGACCGTTGCCTTGCGTATTGAGCGTGATAAGCCAAAATTGATGCGCTGCACACCAAGACCGATGCTACCCCAGACCAAAGCATGGTATTCTTTTTCTACAGAACGAGCCTTAAATGCAGCTTGTAGGGATTTTTTCGCCTCTTGGTGTTTAGCAATAATCATCACACCAGAAGTATCTTTATCGAGACGATGGACAATACCTGGTCGTACGACATCCGTATCTTCCACATGTGCCAGCAAGCTTCCAGAAACACTTGGCTCGTGAGATCCGGGCTTTGGGTGAGAGATGAGACCCGACGGTTTATTAATCACAATAACATCATTATCTTCATACAATATCGGGAGGTCATCAACCGCCGCGAGCTGAGCAATCTCGATACGCTCGGGTAGCCCAACTACCGTCAGCATCTCGCCTGCGTTTAGCATGCGGCTTGGCTTCTGGGCCTTACCAAGTAATGTCACATTTCCGATCTTGATATGCTTCTGCCATGCTCCACGAGAATATTCAGGAAGTATTTGCGCCAGCCAAGCATCGAGCCGTACGCCAGCATACTCTTCAGCAACTATATGCTCCATAGCTTCCCCCTGATCCATTCTAGACAAGCTCGTGCACTTGTTTTATTTGCGCGTTAGTTCCCATGACAATCAAGCGATCACCCGCATAAATCGTCTCATTTCCTGATGGGTTGACTTTGCTCATACCGTCTGCTGCATTCAGCGCCAACACAGTTGCCCCTACCCTTTCATGATAAAGGTCGTTCAGTGTTTTTCCTGCCAAGTGACTCCTTTGTGGCACGTGTATTTCCTCGACGTGCAATTCACTATTATCGTTAGTAGACAATACCTCAAGAAAATCAACTGCGTTCGGCCGAGTCAGCATGGTTGCCATATGATATGCGCCTATTTGATATGGCAGCGCAGTACGATCAGCTCCCGCTCGCTCCATGCGCTGACGGTTTTCGTCACGATTGACGCGTGCAACGATGAATATATCTGGATTAAGCTGGCGGCTTGCAAGTGTAATGAAGAGATTTGAACTATCATCGCCCAGGGTAGCAACAATTCCCTTTGCTCTATCAATGCCTACTGCTTTCAGGACTTCCTCGTCGGTCGAGTCGCCAAGCAGGGCGACGTGACCTTTTGCGATCGCCTTTTTTACCTTGTCCTCATCACGATCTAGCCCGATATACGTAGCGCCTTCATCGCGAAGTTCTTCAACCACCTGTGCCCCGACTCTTCCGAGCCCACAGACGATATAGTGTTGTTTCATTTTTGCAACTTTGCTTCGCATTTGATGTCTTTTGAGTCCGTCTCCTAACCCTACTATATAGTCTGCCAAAACCTTAAGCAAATA
>CAZTHB010000007.1:9478-17813 GCA_964613485.1 uncultured Candidatus Saccharibacteria bacterium | reverse complement strand
TGCTTAAGATTATTATAGCTGGTTTCTCAGGTTGCGGCGAACAAAAAAGCCCGCTTGATGCGGGCTGTTCTGTGGTCGGGCCGTACGGTTTAGCGCTTTGAGAACTGCGGGGCCTTACGAGCCTTTTTAAGACCATATTTCTTTCGCTCTTTTTCGCGTGGATCACGAGTCAGGTGACCAGCCTTCTTAAGGCTCAGGCGGAAGTCATCACTCATTTCGACGAGTGCGCGGGCGATACCGAGTCGGATAGCATCAACCTGTCCACGCTTACCGCCACCTTCGACTCGCACGATAGCATCAAGTTGGCCCTGCTTGCTGACCTGCTCTAGTGGGGCAGTCATGACTTTAATGAGTGTATCGTTATTGAAGTACTCCCCAGCAGGGATAGTATTTACCGTAATCGCACCCTTACCACTCATGAGTCGGACTGTAGCTACGGCTTCTTTACGACGACCGACAGCATAATAATACTGTTTTTTAGTTTCGGCCATATTACTTTACCTTCCATTCTTTAGGTTGCTGAGCTGTATGAGGATGGTCGGGGCCAGCATGCACATGTAGGCGGCCTAACATATGCTTTGCGAGTTTGTTCTTTGGTAACATACCCTTTACAGCAGATTGAATTACTCGCTCAGGATGCTTCTCAAGCTGCTCCTGGAGAGATATCTCCTTAATCCCACCTGGATAACCGCTGTGACGGTAATATTTCTTATCTACCAACTTATTGCCACTAACGGCAACTTTCTCGGCATTGATAATAACCACACAATCACCAACCAAAGCATGTGGACTGTATTGTGGCTTGTCTTTGCCCATAAGCTTCATGGCTACTTGCGTCGCGAGACGGCCAAGTATCACATCTGTAGCATCGACAATATACCACTCGGGCTTAAATTCGAGGGGCTTTGGCGCAAACGAGCGATTATCTTTGGTAATAAGACTCATTATTTAGTCTCCTTTGCAGGCTTCTTAGCCGTTTTTTTATCGGTCTTCGCGGCTTCAGCTGTGTCTGCTTGAATCTTTTTGATCTTATCTTCAAAATCACTGTCGAGCACGAGACTTACTTTAACCATTGGCGCTGCGTCTCCACGACGATAGCCAGTCGCGACTAGGCTAGTGTAGCCCGATGGACGGCTCCCGAAACCATGAACAAGCTCCTGAATGAGCTTATCGGCCGCGAGCTTCGAGCCTAGTTCGGCATGAATCCGACGGATGTTATGTAGGCCGCCTTTTTTTGCTCGTGTAACGAGGCGATCGAACACTGGTTTAATGACCTTAGCCTTTGCTTCGGTTGTTTCAATGGATTCATACAACACAAGTGATTCGAGCAAACCCTTAACCACAGCCGAACGAGGGCCGTTTTTGCGAGAGAGCTTGGATGTGGTGTGATAGTGAGCGTGCATAATAGTTTCCTTACAGACCGATTATTCGGCGAGGGTAATCCCCATTTCTTCGAGCTTTTCGAGCACTTCTTCAAATGCCTTTTGACCAAATCCCTTAAGAGACTTAATGTCGCTCTTGGTGAGTTGAGTCAAGTCACTCACAGTCAGGATGTCATTGTTGATCAGTGCGTTAGTAGTACGCTGGCTCATCGATAGTTCTTCGATAGCGATCTGGCCATGCTCTGCTTCAGCCTTAGCTTCAGCAGTCATAATGCCGTCAACTCCGACCGAAACTACATCCATACCGGCAAGCACTTGGAAGTGCCCGACCAGGATCTGCGCAGCTTGCTGCATCGCCTGGGCTGGAGTAACACTACCGTCAGTTTCAACTTCCATGACAAGGCTATCAAGGTTAGTCATCTGTCCTACGCGCGTATTTTCGATATCAAATCGTACACGCTTGATAGGAGTGTAAATGGCATCAACTGCGATGTATCCAATAGGCAACTTCTCTGATCCGCGAGTTTCTACTGGGCTATATCCACGACCTTGCTCGATTCGCAATTCGATTTCAAGCTTACCTTTAGCATCATCAATGTAACAAATCTCGAGGTCTTTATTCACAACGGTAACCACTTCAGACTCTTTGATATCTCCTGCAGTTACGGTACCTTTGCCCGTCTTTGTCAGCGTGACAAAAGTTGGCTCATCACCGTGATACATTACCTTAAGCTGCTTGAGATTAAGGATCAAGGTGATCACATCTTCACGAATACCCTTGATAGTGGTGAACTCGTGGTCAACACCCTCGATCTTTACCGCAGTTACTGCAGAACCAGCCAAGCTAGAAAGCAAGACACGACGCATCGAGTTCCCGATGGTCATACCATAGCCTGGGTACAGAGGTTCTACAGTGAAGCGGCTCGTCACTTCTGAGAGCTGCTCCTCTTTCATTTCTGGTAGGTTAATGTCGTAAAGCGCCATGATAACTCCTCTTTGATTAGTTTATCGCGAGTAATACTCGATGATTAGTTGTTCTTCAATAAAGTTGTCACTGTCGTCGCGTAGTGGCAGGCTTGTGACAGTGCCTGTCAGTTTCTTAGGGTCAAGCTTCAACCAGCTGGGCATCTCTTGTGCTTTGATAGCATCATTGCGCTCGGTGAAGTATGTATTCTTTTGGCTTGATTCTTTGACTGTAATTTCATCACCAGGCCGTACAGCAGCAGAAGGAATATTGATTTTCTTGCCGTTGAGCCTGATGTGTGTATGGCTAACGAGCTGACGAGCAGCCTGTCGTGACGGTGCTAGACCGAGCCGATACACAACATTATCAAGTCGTAGCTCGAGTAATTGCAGGAGATTCTCACCAGCAATACCTTCACGACGGATTGCTTCTGCAACATAGCGACGGAATTGCTTTTCCATCACCCCATATAGTCGCTTAACTTTTTGCTTTTCACGGAGCTGGACTGCAAAGTCTGACGGCTTCGGGCGTCGAGCCTGACCATGTTGGCCTGGCGCAAAATTACGACGAGTGAGCGCCTTGATAGCTTTCGGGTGGAGCTGAACGCCTTCACGTCGGGAGAGCTTAGCAACTGGTGTTAGATTTCTAGCCATAATTAGTTCCTCTTTGCCTTTCGTGGACGACATCCATTATGTGGCACACCAGTGATGTCCTTGATGCTTGATACTGCAATCCCTGTGTTTTGGAGGGCACGGACAGCGCTTTCGCGACCAGATCCAATCCCTTGCACCACAACTTCTACTTGAGCGAGACCAAAATCCTTAGCTTTTTCGAGTGCCTTCTCGGTCGCAATCTGAGCAGCATACGGTGTACTCTTGCGTGAGCCTTTAAAGCCTGCGGACCCAGATGAAGCCCAGGCAACAACATTACCAGCATCATCGGTGATACTAATCATTGTGTTATTAAAGGTTGCCTGAATATGAACAACACCTTTGGTAATGTTGCGCTTTTGCTTTTTACGACGAGTTTTAGATTTGGTTGCTTGTGCCATAATTGAGTCCTTTTTTGCTTACGTCTTGGCCGCAGCCTTCTTACGTCCTGATCCCATAGTAACTTTCTTCCCTCGCTTAGTCCGGCCATTAGTCTTGGTGCGCTGACCGCGTGATGGAAGATTAGCGATGTGACGAAGCCCACGATAGGCCTTGATCTCTTTTAAGCGCTTGATGTTGAGGCTCACTCGACGTGAGAGCTCTGCTTCTACCTCGTAGTTTTCATCAAGTTCATTGCGCAACTTGGTCAGATCGGCCTCAGTGAGATCTTTGACGCGGATATCTGGGCTTATATTAAGCTTCTTGAGAATGTCCTGACTGCTCTTGAGCCCAATACCAAAGACATACGTGAGTCCGATTTCTACTCGCTTCTCATTTGGAATATTAGTCCCTGCAATACGTGCCATGCTTTAGTTATCCTTGTCGCTGCTTATGTTTAGGGTTTTCACAGATAACACGAACGACGCCTTTACGACGAACGACTTTGCAACGATCACACATTGGCTTTACGCCGGCTCGTACTTTCACTGAAACATCCCTTACTTTTATTAGCTCACTTATCGACTGTAACTTTACCGATGACGGTAAACGATGCGACCCTTCTCGAGATCATATGGCGTCATCTCTAATGTCACCTTGTCTCCAGGAAGTATCTTAATGTAGTGCATGCGCATCTTGCCTGAAACATGCGCCAACACAATATGGCCGTTTTCGAGCTCTACACGAAACTTTACGTTCGGTAGTGCTTCGACAACCGTGCCTTCTACTTCGATTACTTCCTTTGTGCTGGTCATAGTTACAGTGCTACAGTTGTTAATTCTATCTGATAATTGCCCATCTGTAAAGTCTTTTTTGCGGTAAAATCAATACTTTTCATAGGTAGCCATCAAAATTCGCGATTCTGCCTTTCTCATGGTCTCAATCGCAACAGAAACCAAGATAAAAACGCCAGTCCCTCCGATTGCGATACTTTGATTTCCTCCGAAGAAACGCGCTAAAACAAGCGGCATGATAGCAATAATCCCGAGCGCTAATGCACCAGATAGATTCAGTCGCCTAATCACTGCCTTCAAGTAGGTTGCTGTCTCTTTGCCCGGACGAATACCAGGTATAAAACCTCCCTGTTTTTGTAGATTTTCAGCTATCTCAGTTGGCTTAAAGACAATAGACGTATAGAAAAATGTGAATGCAAAAATTAAGACAAAATATGTCACATCATAGATCCATGACCCGCTTGAATACCAAGCGGTGAGATTTTGTGCAAATTTCGCTACCCAGGCGGTTTTTGCGTTTGTAAGCAGCTGACCAACGAAAGTCGGAACCGATAGTACAGCTAGCGCAAAGATTACCGGGATGACGCCGGCCGTGATCAGACGCAGCGGGAGATGTGTGTCGACGCTATTATGTTTCGCAAGAGATGCGTTACGACGCGCATAAGATACAGGTATATTTCGTTGAGCTTCATTGACCAATACAACAACAAGTACTGAAGCCAAAGATATGACGCCGAGTAAGCCTACTTTGAGCGCTTGACTCGCATCCCCCTGCAGTAACGCGGCTTGTTGAGAAATCACTCCTGGTATACTCGACACAATACCGGCAGCGATAATAATCGAAATGCCGTTGCCTATGCCATACTCACTGATAAGCTCTCCAAGCCACATGAGCAACATTGAGCCAGCCACCATGGTCAGGATAAGGAATGCCCATTGCCCAATGCTCGGATTGCCAATGAGATCGGCCCCCGTAGTTTGTTGCGATAGCTGCCTGACTAACGCGATCACTGCAAATGATTGCACGACCGCGAGAGGGACTGTCAAATACCGCATATATTGATTCAGTTGTTGTCTACCACGCTCTCCTTCTTTAGAGAGACTCTCCCAAGCTGGAATCACTTGCTGTAATAGTTGGACTACGATTGAAGCAGTGATATAGGGCCCAATCCCCATCGCGATAATCGAAAAGTTAGACAGGGCGCCACCTGTAAATAGATTTGCGAACCCGAGAATCGGAGTGCGCGAAAAAAATGAGAGCAAGAAAGTCTGGAGGCGCTTTGAGTCTGGTACAGGAACCGGAATATGCGTCAGCAAGCTATATACAATGAGAATGCCCGCGATAACGAATATGCGCTTGCGTAAATCTTTATTCTTCCAAAGCTGATTTATGTTTGACCGATTCATGTCAACTTACAGTATACCCCATCTACTACCCTCCTCGATTGTCAGAGAATTATTTTACGTCTTTTTCGACGGTTTTATCAGATTTTTGTGCGGCCTTCGCACTAAGCGCAACAATCTTAACTGTCCCGCCAGCTTTTTCTACTGCCTTGAGCGCAGGCTGTGAGCTCGCTTGAACTTCAATAGTCAGCGCATCCTTAGGTGTTCCAGGACCGACAAGCTTTACTGGACGATCAACGTGCTTAATGAGACCAAGCTCTTTCAAACTGGCTGCATTTACCTTCTTTAGACCTGCCGCATCAAGCTGTGCGAGACGAACGAGCTGATAAGAAATACCGGCATGCTTAAATCCGCGTACCTTCGGAAGACGCATCGAAAGTTTTGTCTGACCACCCTCAAACCCTGGCTTGAGTTTTTTACCAGTTCGAGCCTTCTGACCCTTTGTACCACGGCCGGCGGTTTTGCCACCACCTGCCGATATACCGCGACCAACACGCGTAACCTTCGTGTGTGCCTTCAGTGCTAATTCATGAAACTTCATTTGACAGTCTCCTTCTGGGCTGCTTTCTTGCCAGGGATTTCATCGTGCTTGAGCGCCTGTAATGCAACCAATGTGGCTTGGGCATTATTAATCTTGTTCGTACTACCCAAGGCCTTTGTGAATACATCGCGTACGCCAGCTACTTCCAAGACGGAACGCACTGCTCCACCAGCGATCACACCGGTTCCTTCTGGAGCCGGCTTCATAAATACGCGAGCGCCACCAAACTTAGCCTCTACTTCGTGGGCGATTGTAGTCCCAGTCAGCTTGAGTGTAAAAAGACTCTTGCGGCCAACCAATGTGGCTTTCTGAATTGCAGAAGCAACGTCACGGCCTTTACCTACACCAACTCCGACTCCACCATGTCCATCACCAACAACTACTGTTGCACGGAAACGGAAACGACGCCCACCTTTTACCACGCGAGTTACGCGATCCAATGAGATCATGCGCTCAATCAACTCTGGGCCGGTAGATTCTTGCTGGGTTCCTGGTCTTTGATTCGTAGGTCGCATATTATATCTCCAATCCCTTCTTGCGAGCTGCGTCAGCGAGTGCTGCAACTCGACCATGATAGCGCTTTGCGCCTCGGTCGAACGTAGCTGAAGTTACTTTTACTTTGAGTGCTGCGTCAGCAATTTGTTGCCCAACCCACGTTGCCTTTTCGGTCATAGTCTTCTTATCCAAATCTTTTTGCCCGATAGTAGATACTGACACAAGCGTCTTTTGGGCATCGTCGTTGATCAGCTGAGCTGCAACATTTCGTAATGAGATATGTACGCTTAATCTAGGTCGTTCAGCAGTACCATGAAGACGAGTTCGCGTACGCAAGCTGCGTCGCACACTGTGATTTCGTTTTAATCGTAATTCTTTTAGCATAATCGTATCCCTTACGCAGCCTTAGCTGCTGCCTTTCCTGCCTTACGCCTAATGCGCTCGCCAACATACTTAATACCCTTGCCCTTGTAAGGCTCAGGCTTCTTGAGTGCTCGTATTTGAGCTGCAACAGAGCCTACAAGCTGCTTATCTGCGCCACTGACTGAAATAATATTGCCTTCAATGTTTAGCTCTATGCCCTCTGGTGCAGTGAAGTCGATCTTGTGCGAAAACCCGAGCGAGAACTGCAAATCATTTCCTTTTTTCTCAACGCGAAAGCCTACACCATTCATCTCGAGCTGTTTTGTAAAGCCGTTAGTAACTCCTTGAACCACATTATCGATCAGAGTGCGCATGAGCCCAAACTGAGCATTCGTAATACGATTTTGGACCTGCTGCTCAACGATAAGCTGCTCGGCGTCTTGCTTGATACTAAATCCAGGCGAAAGCACTACGGATAGTTCACCCTTGGTGCCTTTAGCAGTCAAGGTTAGCCCCTCGATAGTCACTGTTGTGCCTGCGGGGATAGTAATGGGGTTACGTCCAATTCTACTCATAGTTCACCTACCATACCTTACAAATTAATTCACCACCAAGGCCTTTGGCACGAGCTTCGTAGCCAGTCATCACGCCTGCCGAAGTCGACACGATCACGATGCCGCGGCCACCAAGAACACGTGGTATTTCGTCGCGCTTTGCATACATGCGACGACCTGGCTTAGAAACACGCTGGATCGCAGTAAGCTGCTTCTTCACTTCAGACTGGTCTATCTGAACGGTCATCTGCTTAGCTACACCTGATTCGTCTACGCTAATATTTGAAAGATATCCGTTTTTCTTGAGGATTTCTGCGATATGCGCCTTCATCTTTGAGTAAGGCATAGTTACTTCGCTTTTGCCAGCGGCAACAGCGTTTCGAATGCGGGTCAACATATCTGCGATTGGGTCTGTTGTAATCATAGTATTGCCTTTACCAGCTAGCCTTTCTCACACCAGGGATCTCACCATTTGAGGCGTGTTCTCGAAACGTAATGCGCGATAGACCAAACTGACGAATGTAGCCACGGCTACGACCAGTGATCTCACAACGATTACGCTGACGAATTGGGTTTGCATTGCGGGGAAGTTTGGCCAGGCCTTCATAGTCACCGGCCGCCTTCATTTCAGCTCGCTTGGCTGCGTACTTATCAGCTAACTTAGAGCGCTTCTTTTCACGTTCGAATAATGCTTTTCGGGCCATGGTTACTTCTCCTTCCTTTCGAGTGGAACACCGAGCCCACGCAATAACGCTTCGCCCTGTTCCTTATTTGTTGCAGTGGTTACAAGTGTAATCTGTATACCATGCG
>CAZTHB010000007.1:7377-9378 GCA_964613485.1 uncultured Candidatus Saccharibacteria bacterium | reverse complement strand
GTTAGCTTACGAAGTGTCGCGACCGCATTGTCGAGGTATTTCTGATCAACTACCGCACGCCCTACTCCAACCGATACGACAACCTTAACAAGTCTTGGTGTCTGGTGGACATTCTTAAGGCCCAGCTGTTCCTTAATATGGCCAGCTACTGCTGTCTGATATTTTTCGAGTAGTCGATTCATTTCTTTACCTCAGCTTTCTGCTTGGTTGCCTTTTCAGCTGGCTTGACGACGTCTTTCTTCGTTTTCTTATTACTGAACTGAGCAACCTTGAAGATCCGCTCTTTACCTTCTTTTGTGAGCTTATAGCTAATACGTGCGGGCTTATTAGTCTTTGGGTCTAATACCATTACCTTCGAGATATCAACTGGCTTCGTGAGCTCAACAATGCCGCCTTTAGGGTTTTGAGTAGTTGGCTTGGTATGACGCTTCACTACATTCACTCCCGCAACTACTACCTTATTAAGGCTTGGAAGCACGGCGAGGATCTCACCGGTCTTGCCTTTGTCGCGACCTGACACGATCATTACCTTATCTTTGAGCTTAAGCTTCATTAGAGCACCTCCGGAGCAAGTGAAACGATCTTCATGTAGCCTCGATCACGCAATTCTCGAGCTACTGGGCCAAAGATACGAGTTCCACGCGGCTGGCCTTGCTTATCAATGATAACTGCTGCATTTTCATCAAACCGAATCACGCTGCCATCGGCTCTTCGCGATTGCTTAATAGAGCGAACTACAACGGCCTGTACGACTTCTTTTTTCTTAACTGTGCCATTTGGGGTAGCAGCCTTTACAGATGCAACAAATACGTCGCCTATCTTGGCATAACGACGCTTCGAGCCACCGAGTACCTTAATACACATAATACGCTTGGCACCGGTGTTATCAGCAACCTTTAGCATTGTCTGGGGCTGAATCATTTGGCAGCCTCCTCTTGCTTCGGTGCAGCTTCAACGATACGTGTAATGGCAAAGTGCTTATCAGCGCTCATTGGGCGAGTTTCCGTAATCTCAACGACATCACCAAGCTGCGCAGTATTATCCGCATCATGAGCTTTGAATCGAGTAGAAACACTGTACCGCTTGCGATAGATAGGGTGATTTTTTGCACGCTCAACCAACACGACGGCGGTCTTATCCATCTTGTTTGATACAACTTTTCCGATCATAGTTCTAGCCATTTTGCTTCTCCAGTTCTGCTAGCTCACGTTCGGACTGCACTGTTAGGGCGCGAGCAATAATTTGCTTTAGGTTGTGAATTTCTTTCACGTTTTTCACTTCTTTAGTGCGCAAGTCAATGTGTGCCTGAGCAATCTTTTCACGAGTTTCAGTCACGAGTCGCGCGAGCTCTGCATCATTTTTCGCACGAATTTCAGTCATTTTCATAGCTTATTCTCCTGCCTCGCGAGTCACAAAGCGTGACTTCACTGGCAATTTACGACCTGCGAGGCGCATAGCTTCTTTTGCAACTTCTTCAGATACCCCATCAAGCTCAAAGATAATGCGGCCTGCTTGGACTTTTGCAACATAATGATCTACTGCGCCTTTTCCTGATCCCATACGCACTTCGTTTGGCTTTTGAGTGACTGGGGTATGAGGAAATACGCGAATCCACACCTTACCACCACGCTTAATATAACGAGTCATAGCTCGACGAGCAGCTTCAATCTGACGCGATGTCAGACGCTCATTTTCAAGAACGCGCAGTCCATATCGACCAAAGTCGATATTAGTACCTCGGGTAGCTGCACCAACGTTTTTACCCTTAAAGGCCTTACGGAACTTAGTCTTGCGAGGAAGTAACATAGCTTAGCTCTCCTCTCCTCGGTAAATCCATACCTTCACGCCGATTACGCCGAAAGTTGTGCTTGCTTCTGCGGTTGCGTAGCTAATCTTAGCGCGGATCGTATGAAGTGGGATACTGCCTTCTGCAACGGTTTCTCGACGAGCCATATCTGCACCGTTCAAGCGACCAGAAACACTTGCCTTCACCCCAAGTGC
>CAZTHB010000007.1:5627-7277 GCA_964613485.1 uncultured Candidatus Saccharibacteria bacterium | reverse complement strand
CCAACCATATTCTCTGATACGAACACCGGTAGGTGCGACTTGCCATTATGTACCGCGATAGTCTTACCTACCATTTCTGGAGTAATCGAACTACCACGTGCCCAAGTCTTAATGACAGTTTTGTCAGTTGGACCGAGAGCCATGATCTTCTTAAGAAGTTTTTGGTCTACGTATGGACCTTTTTTGAGTGAACGGCTCATCGCTTACTTTCCTTTCCTTGATCGTACAATGTATTTATCGGTTGCACGGCGTCGGCGCGTTTTCGCGCCAAGCGCTGGCTTACCCCATGGAGTAACTGGACGCTTCAAACCAATTGAGGTTCCACCTTCACCACCACCGTGACGGTGATCGTTCGGGTTCATAGCCTTACCACGAACTGTTGGGCGAATACCGCGGCGGCGAGTGCGACCAGCAGAACCACCACGCACAAGACTGTGGCTTTCATTACCGACTGCTCCTATCGTGGCATAGCATTCTTGACGGACAAGTCGCATCTCACCAGATGGGAGTTTTACGGTTGCGTAATCACCTTCTTTAGCGGCTAACTGAGCCTTCATGCCAGCACTACGAACCATTTGACCACCCTTACCAGGAGTCAATTCAATATTATAGATCGTGCTACCAAGTGGAATCTGAGCTAATGGCATACGATTATGTTCTTTGATGTCTGTTTCTGGCTTGGCTGAGATGGTCTCGCCTACCTTCATACCTGCACCTGCGATAATGTAGGCCTTTTTGCCTTTTTCACTCTTTACCAAAGCGATATTGGCTGATCGACCTGGATCATATTCAATCGCTAGAATTTCAGCGCTTTCCAACTTGGTCTGAGCAAAATCAACAATGCGCAAAGCCCGCTTTACACCACCACCGCGATGACGAACAGTGATCTTACCCTGATTATTTCGCCCGGCCTTCTGCTTACGCTTTAAAATTAAGCTTTTTTCTGGCTTAGTCTTCGTAATCTCTTCAAAGGCATTTACGCTCATGGCACGCCGAGCACCAGTATTTGACTTATAAACTCGAATTGCCATTATTTCTTCTCCGCCTTCTTATCATTGGTCTTTGCTTTTACATCTTTCTTGGTGCGTACCGAAGTCTTAACTTCTTCTTCCTGTCCAAGATTAAAAATGGCAATTGATTGACCTTTAGCGACAGTTACGAAAGCTTTCTTAACATCGATACGACGTCCCTTGATTTGCTTGAACCGCTTCATCTTACCTTTAGTAATACTAATGCGCACGTCTGTAGCATCTACTTTAAATTGAGCCTTTACCGCCTCAGCAATCGTAAGCTTGTTGCTATTCATTGGAACTGCAAATGTATATGTACCCTTGCCAGCCTGATTAAGACTCTTTTCGGTGATGACGGGCTTTAGAATCATCGTGTTCATTTTGTACCCCCAAGCCAGCCCGTAGTAAGCTCAAGTGCCTTCTTTGTGATAACAATATGGTCAGCATCAAGAATATCATTCACCTGCATGAATCGTGGTTCAGTTGCGAGTACCCCCGGCAAGTTCTTGGTAGCGCGCTGCACGAGAGCGTTGCACTCATCTACCACAAGCAAGATCGTGCCTTGAAGCCCCATCTTCGTAAATAATGCAGCAGTTGCCTTTACTTTTGCATCTGCGTTTTCGAAGCTCTCGATCACAAC
>CAZTHB010000007.1:3509-5527 GCA_964613485.1 uncultured Candidatus Saccharibacteria bacterium | reverse complement strand
ATGCAGCAGTTGCCTTTACTTTTGCATCTGCGTTTTCGAAGCTCTCGATCACAACAACTGACTTTGCTTCTGCTTTTACAGAGAGTGCTTGAGCAAGACTCGTGCGGATAGCTTTCTTCGGAAGTACGATTTCGTGATTTTGTTCACCCGTAGGGCCGAAGATAGTACCACCACCACGCCAAATTGGGTTTCGAATCGAACCAGTACGAGCACGTCCCGTACCCTTCTGGCGCCATGGCTTTTTACCGCCACCAGAGATCTCGCCACGGGTCTTCGTCTTAGCAGTAGATTGGCGCTTGTTGGCCAGTGTGCGCGAATATGCAACTTTGAGTAATTGAGTGTTTATCTCACGACCGAATACGGTCTTTTCAAGTGTAGCTTCAGTTGTTGCTTTTGTGCCGGTCTTAGTAAAAGTAGCTACCTTCATACTTCACGCCCCTTAATCATTACTGTGCCCTTGCGTGGACCAGGAACGGCGCCAACAACTGCAATGACGTTATTATCAGCGTCAATATGTGCAATCTTAAGGTTTTTCACGGTAACCTGCTCGTGACCCATATGCCCTGCCATTTTAATACCCTTAAACACGTGCTGAGGGTAGCCTGCACCGATCGAACCTGGCGCGCGGTAATTATGTGAACCATGAGTCTTTGGTCCTCGATGGAAGTTATGTCGCTTAATGGTGCCCGCGAAACCCTTACCTTTTGAAACAGCAGTGACGGCAATATGCTCACCGACCTCAAAAACATCTGCCTTTATTTGATCACCGACTTTTACCGAGGACTCGTCCCCAGCTTCATCGCGCTCAGTAATTCGAACTTCACGAAGCATTTTGGAGTTGGCGCCACTCGCCTTGAGATGACCGCCCTTTGACTTCGGCATGCGCTTTGCATCACCAAAACCAAGCTGCGCAGCGGAGTAACCATCATTTGCAACAGTTTTGACTTGAGTAACAACACAAGGTCCAGCCTGTAATACAGTTACAGACTGCAATCGACCTTCAGCGTCATAAAGCTGAGTCATACCAATTTTGGTTGCGAGAATTGCTTTCATAGTTTCTTGTATAGTGCCTTATTTCGAGCCTTCAAATAAAATCCTGGCAAGCTATCCGGTTTCCAGAGTAAAAATTCTGGACCTGGGTGCTTCCCAGCTACTTAAAAAGTCAACGCTCATGAGTTTATCAGATACAGTCCAGATATGTCAACACCTTTTAATTCCTCGGCCAACCTCGATGCAGTCATGGCCGCACATGTTGGGTGAATAAGTTGACAAATTAATATATTTATACTATAGTTTATAGTATACCTGTACCTACGAAAGGACAAGTAGTGGGAGCCATCTTCCGCCTAACCATCTGGCATCGCAGCGGCTTACCTGAGAAGCTGGCGGTCGATATCGTACGAGCATCGACTGCAGGTGACAGTACGCTAGTCACACTGACCGCAACCGAAGCACTGCAATTCGCGCTCGTAACAGCGTTGTCGTCTTTCGATGGCACTACTGGCGGAACTCGCCACATACAAGGCACATTCGATGAGCTACTCGAATTGTCACGGCGCGAGCTGACGGAGATCTATCGCGCTGCCCACCGCCATGTCGAGGCCTCTCAGATCAGCCTTGGCATTCAATTCGTCGAAAAAGTCCTCTCAATCGTCTCGCTTGAGATGGCGATCCTTTCACCAAGCCAACTCAACGACTAAACTACACGCCCGATTTCCAGAGTAAGGAATCGGGCGTTTATCTTTCACTTGATCTAAAAAAGGCCCGGTTTAGCGGGCCTTTTTTAGCATCTCGGGGAGATATCTACATTTTAATCTCGATATCTACACCAGCTGGCAGACTGAGATTCATCAGAGAATCAATTGTCTTAGGAGTTGGCTCAGAGATATCAATCAAGCGCTTGTGAGTGCGCATTTCAAACGCCTCGTGGCTGTCCTTGAAGATGTGAGGACTGCGAATAACCGTAGTCGTCTTCTTATCAGTTGGCAACGGTACCGGGCCAGCAACTTGCGCGCCAG
>CAZTHB010000007.1:0-3409 GCA_964613485.1 uncultured Candidatus Saccharibacteria bacterium | reverse complement strand
GTAGTCGTCTTCTTATCAGTTGGCAACGGTACCGGGCCAGCAACTTGCGCGCCAGTACGGATGGCCGTATCGATGATTTGCTTCGCAGACTGGTCGATGACTTTGTTGTCATAAGCCTTGAGACGGATGCGGATGCGCTGTGAGTTCTTATCGCTCATAAGGTGCCTTCTTTATAGATCCTTAGAAATTACTTCGTGATCTTAGTTACGACACCAGCACCTACGGTACGGCCACCTTCACGAATAGCAAAGCGGAGACCTTCATCCATAGCGATTGGAGCCAAGAGCTTCACGCTAGCGTTGATGTTATCGCCTGGCATAACCATCTTCATGCCTTCCGGAAGCTTCACTTCACCAGTAACATCTGTGGTACGGAAGTAGAACTGTGGCTTATAGCCATCGAGGAAAGGGGTGTGACGTCCGCCTTCTTCTTTGGTAAGCACGTAGATTTCAGCCTCAAACTCGGTATGAGGAGTGATTGTGCCTGGCTTAGCGATAACCTGACCACGCTCAATCTGAGTGCGCTCAATACCGCGAAGCAAGAGGCCAACATTATCACCAGCCTGACCTTGATCAAGCAGCTTACGAAACATTTCGACGCCAGTAACAACTGTCTTCTGGTTGTCTTTAATACCGACGATCTCAACTTCTTCGTTAACCTTGACAATACCCTGCTCAATACGGCCGGTAGCAACAGTACCACGACCCTTGATTGAGAATACGTCTTCGATCGGCATCAAGAATGGCTTGTCGAGGTCGCGCTCTGGCTCTGGGAGAAAATCATCCATCGCCTTAACGAGTTCCATAATTGAGTCTTCGGCAGCTGCATCCCCTTCGAGAGCTTTAAGCGCGGAACCTTTCACGATTGGACAATCGCGAGCAAATTCGTTCTTTTCTAGGAGGTCGCGGATTTCTTCTTCTACGAGCTCTGCGATTTCTGGATCAGCCATGTCCATCTTATTCATGTAGACAAGAATGCGTGGAACACCAACCTGACGAGCAAGCAACACGTGCTCACGGGTCTGAGGCATAGGACCATCGGCAGCAGAAACGACCAGGATAGCACCGTCTACCTGAGCAGCACCGGTAATCATGTTCTTGACGTAGTCAGCATGCCCTGGCATGTCGACGTGTGCATAGTGACGCTTCTCTGATTCGTACTCTTGGTGAGAGGTAGCAATAGTAATACCACGCTCACGCTCTTCTGGAGCCTTATCGATTTCATCGTAGTTAATTGGCTTGTTTACGTCTGAAGGCAGTTTCTTAGCCAAAACATGCGTAATAGCAGCCGTAAGGGTTGTCTTACCGTGGTCAACGTGACCCATGGTACCGACGTTAATATGTGGTTTATCGCGCTTGAATTCTGCCACGAAAAATCTCCTTTTTTGATAATTACATTACTGTCTAGTGACGATGTCTATGGTGCGCGTTGAGACAAGAAAAATCGCCCCACCACGCAGGACTGGTTTATTGTATCGAGAAATCACGCAGTTGTAAAGAGGAATAAGCTACCCTCAAATAATAATGAGCTCCTTAGTATAACTAAAGAGCTCTATCTATCTCGATCTCCAGAGACTTCCGTAAGTAACGTGCCGCCTTCTTACGGAACTTGCTCAAGATAAGGTATGGCCAGCGCCAAATAAACCAAGCGATGAATATTCCTGCAGCTACAAAGTGAATTCCTACTATCGGGCCCGGTCGATCGATGGGCGTCAACTCCAAAAATACGCCCAAGAAGAAAAACCCAACCAACACCATGAACCCGCCAAGGAAATACTGAAGCCAATTATCGAGGATCACACTTCGTTCGTACTGACATAGCTCGTATTCATTGAGGCTCAAGTATGAGATATACTCGATCTCGTTTTTGAGTTGTCTTTGGTTCCACTTTAGACGAATGGGCCGTTTCAACCTTCGAGCCAGTGTGGGCTCGTGAACTTGCTGCATAGGTGCAGCGTCAGAACCTCTACGATAAAGCCAACTAGGGAATGGCATCACCGTGCCGCTCTCCATGGCAACCGTTCGCGTTCGAAATACTGAGTGGTGCGGCGGCTTCGGGCGCATGTGATCGCGAATTGACGAGCTTCCTTGCGCGACATCCCCCGCTGACGCAGGTAATTGCAGCTGCGGCGCCAATCCCTACGAAATGCGAGATGATCATCCAGCAAAGGACGTTGGCCAGAAATCCACCATTCATCGGTCAAGAGATTGCGCAACCGCTTCGAAAAGACCGTTGGGAGCACGCCGAAGAGGGTGCGCCAAACCAAATTTGCTCCCCATATATACGCAGTCATTATGCCAACGGCTTCAACCCCTTCGCTATCTCCGGTAAGGGCGTAGTAAGCGAGTGCCGCCAAAAAGATGACCGCATATGACCAGATGAAAGCTTCTCCCTCATCGGACCAGGGCCCGACAAATCTCAAAAACGCTCTGCAATGCTGCCTGAGTGTCATGGGTGAGCTCCTTGTGTCGTAGGTGCGATATAAGCAATGTGCTCGTTATATACCAAAAGACCCCTGATACACAAGGGGTCTTTTGCTTTTTTAACGATTCAGATCTTATTCAGCAATTGCAGCCTTGGGGTTCTTACCAATAAGACCTTCTGCGATATTGCGAGGGACTTCTGCGTAATGATCGAACTCCATCGCGTAGTTGGCGCGGCCCTGTGTCATTGAGCGCAATGTAGTCGCATAGCCGAACATCTCTGAGAGTGGCACAAAAGCGTCGATAATCTTCGCACCCGAGCGATCATTCATCTGCTCGATACGGCCACGCTTCGAGTTAATGTCACCCACTACATCACCCATGAATTCTTCTGGAGTTGTAACTTCGACCTTCATAACTGGTTCTAGGATCACAGGATCAGCTTTGCGCACACCTTCTTGCAGCGCCATCGAGCCAGCGATCTTGAAAGCCATTTCTGAAGAGTCGACTTCGTGGTACGAGCCATCATAGAGCTTAGCCTTCACGTCCACTACCGGGTAGCCGGCGAGTACACCATTACCCATAGCTTCCTTGATACCTTCGTCAACTGGCTTTATATATTCCTTAGGTACTACACCGCCGACAATCGCATTTTCGAATTCGTAGGTCGGCTTATCGCCTTCGATATCTTCAGCGTGTACAAGTGGGCTAATTTCTAGCCAAACATGACCATATTGACCACGACCACCTGATTGACGCACAAACTTGCCTTCTACCTGGACGGTCTTACGTACAGTCTCGCGATAGGCGACCTGTGGCTGACCAACATTTGCTTCAACCTTAAACTCTCGCTTCATGCGATCAACGAGGACCTCAAGATGCAACTCACCCATACCCGAAATCAAAGTCTGACCGGCTTCATTGTCGGAGTTTACACGGAAGGTAGGGTCTTCTTCGGCAAGGCGCGAAAGAGCCATACTCATCTT
>CAZTHB010000006.1:0-30466 GCA_964613485.1 uncultured Candidatus Saccharibacteria bacterium | reverse complement strand
CTACGAGATCCATATTAACCTCGAATGCTAAGCATTTCGCGCGTCTTCTGCTCTTTACGCACGCGCTTACGGATAGCGATTTCGCGCTCTTCGCGCTTCGTCAATGGCTTCTCGAAATATTTCTTACGTCGTGCCGAGCTCAAAACACCGGCTTGGGTGACTTTTTTATTGAAACGACGAATCAAGCTCTCGAGCGATTCATCATCTTTTCGTTCAACATGTAGCATGTTTAGTAACTGTATCCTTTCTAAAATAGTGTGTGACCAGATTTATGGTCCATAACAAAGCTATATACTAGCAGATTTATGAGTAAACGGCAAGTCATAACCTACAGCTAGCCTACCAGATGATCTACCTCAGTCACCCCAGGTACACGATGCAGCGCCCGCAAGAGATCAGCCCATCGATCCATGCGAACCAAACTCAGTACGATCTCAATCTCGACCTCTTCAGAATCAAGTTGCTGAGAAATACGGGCTGCACGAGCATCAAAAGCAGCTAAGCATGATGAAACCGCCTTAAGGATCGAAGTTGCCATCCTGTGATCTCCTTTGAGACGAACTCTATCTGTTGAATCATAATACCAATACGCCGGTAAGCAGCGCTGAGACTCACCACTAATACGCTCACAATTCTTCCGATGCACACGTATCGCCCCCGTACGACTAACGTAGCCCACAATCACCTGCGGATAGGATGGAGAACAGCACCCAGCTCGTGAAATATGTTCGCGCTCTATACCGGGCACCAGCGATACTGGCCGCGGACCTCGTTTGCGCAAGAATTTAACTGGCAGGAATGACCGTGCCTGCTGTTTCTTATGCATTAGGATGATGCGAGTGACGTCCGTCAATTTAACTCGCCCCTCATATACGGCTTCAGCTAAGGCCTTTGTGTCCGCCAGTTCAAACCCTGTGAGCACAGCCTGCCTAACTCTTGGTGAAAGCTGCTCCCACACACGATCCGTAATTGCGCGCGCATGTTCATCCAACAGCTTTATACCCTCCTGCTCGGCAGTCGTGCGCGCTTGATTGCGCAACCAAGCGCGAATGCGCGAGCGAGCCTTAGTAGTCACAACAAAACTCAGCCAATCGCGGCTCGGCCGAGGGGTCTTCACAAAGGCATAAATCTCTACTACATCACGATTCTCTAGTCTGGTATCAAGTGGTACCATCTTCCCGTTCACTCGCGCTCCCCTACAGGCGAGGCCAAGGTCTGTATGTACGGCAAATGCAAAGTCTACCGGGGTCGCACCCTCAGGCAAGTCGAACAAATCTCCATTTGGGGAGAACACAAAAATACGCTGCTGAAAGAAGTCAAGCTGCAATGCGGACTGCAAATCAATATCATGCTCAAATGCCTCTTGCCAGTCGAGCAAATTTTTTACCCATTCATACTTCTTTGGTAACGCGAATCCGCCACCTGTCTTGTACTGTTGCTTTTGTTTTGACTCGTTGTAATAAAAGTGAGCAGCCAAACCTTGCTCTGCATACTCATGCATCTGATAGGTGCGGATCTGTACCTCAAACACCTGATTCTTACCGAGAACCGTAGTGTGCAGCGACTGATACCCGTTTGGCTTAGGTACAGCAATGTAGTCTTTTATAAACTGCAAAAGTGGCTTATAGCGAGCGTGAATGAGCCCAAGTACACGGTAGCAATCTGGTATAGTCGAGACTACTATACGAAGCGCTACCAAGTCTCGTATTTTTGTAAAATCCTGATCATATTTAGTAAGTTTTTTGTGTATACTGTATACATTTTTTATTCGACTAGTTATTTCGAAGTTTATATCCTGAGATCTACAATCAGCGCTAATCTCCGGCTTAACCGTTTCAAGGAGCCCTTCTCCTTTCTTGACGTAAGGTTGGGAAAGACTTTTTATACGCTTATACTCCTCTGGCTGCACTATCGCGAAGGAGCGATCTTCGAGTTCGGCTCGTAAATCTGCCATGCCCAAACGATCGGCAATAGGAGCATAGATATCTAACGTCTCTCTAGCTTTTTTTATTTGCTTCTCAGGTGGTAAGAATTGAATAGTTCTCATATTGTGTAGGCGATCAGCGAGCTTAACTAATATAACGCGGATATCATGACTCATCGCTAATAGTAGTTTGCGAACATTCTCAATCGATTCATGATTTGCAGTATGTACGATATGCGATTGTAGAGCACCAATCTTAGTGACCGCCTCGACTAATTGAGTACAGACATCGCCAAAATTTGATGTCAGCTCCTCAACAGTAGTATCGGTGTCCTCTAAAGTGTCATGTAGCAACCCCGCCTGAATAGTTGGGATGTCGACGTGCCATTGAGACAGAATCTGCGCAACCGCAACTGGATGAATAATATACGGCTCACCGCTTTTGCGAAACTGACCCTCGTGCTTCTTGTAGCTAAACTCATACGCACGATTAATATCTTGAAGTTCGTGATCTGCGTAGCCAAGCCCCTGAATGAATTTAGGTAACTCCGCCGGCTTACTCATTACTATTCTCCAGGATATCTAAGAGCATTACCTCGACCCGCGTGGTCCCTTGCCATTCAGACCTACTAAGCCGTACGACCGCCCGAATCGTCTGACCTACTTCAAGTCCTGGCCATTTGCGTGCTGCGCCAAACGCAATCATTCTCTGCTCATAGCCATCGAAGCGAACCGACAACTGGAAATGATCACCGTCTGCACCAACTGGCCTAATGCCCGTAATCTCGCAATCGAGTACAAATCGGACCCCTTGATGATCTCGACCCGTAGGCTCTAGCTTATGTATCGCATCAAAACCAGCCGAAGTAACATACTCGGGTAACAACCAAGCATCGACGCGCTCATTCTTTGTCCACACCTCCTCATCCATCTCTAATGCGGTGGCGCATAGCCCATCACGCAAATCTTCAATGCGATCTGTCCTCAGCGTCATGCCAGCCGCGGCTGCGTGACCACCATATTTCTCAAAAAGATCGTGGTGCTCCCGCATCGCTTCGATAATCGATATATTCGCGTAACTACGCGCTGACCCTTTCGCAAACTCTCCTTCGGTTTGCAATAGTAAAGTTGGCCGGCGAAACTCTTCGCTTATCCGACTCGCAACAAGACCAACTATGCCATGCGACCACGTATCGCTCGCCAAGACAAGAACGGGGTCGTCAATATACTGTAAAGCCTGCTCACGTGCCTCACCCTGGATAATCTTGGTTTCAGCTTGGCGACGGGTATTAAGCTTCTGAAGATGCTCTGCACTACGCATAGCGGCCGTGTATTCAGTAGCGAGCAAGGTCTGAAGAGCGTACTGAGCGTGCTCTAGGCGTCCGGCAGCATTCAAGCGGGGCCCGAACTTAAAGCCGAGATCTTCCGCCTCAATCTTCGCCAGCTCGATTCCGCTCACGGCAGCTAGAGCGCGCAAGCCAGGGCGACGGGTCTTGCGCAGTACCTGCAACCCATAATACGCCAATACTCTGTTCTCCCCCACAAGTGGTACAACGTCGCAGATAGTCCCTAATGCCACGAGATCCAGGAGCCATTTCTCCTGCCCAGCAGGCAGTGCGTAATTGTCAGCCTGCTGTAATGCTCGCGCGAGAGCAAAGGCCACACCCACTCCTGCCAGATATTTTTCTGGATACGTATTTTTTTCACGCAGCGGATTAATGTGCGCTACCGCACCCTCCAACTCATCGGAAACCAATGTGTGGTGATCAGTTATTATTAACTTCATCCCCAGATCACCCGCCACTCGAGCAGCCTCAATCGCCGAGCTACCGCAATCTACGCTCACAATCACACCTGCTCCCTGCTGATGGAGCTGCCTGAGGGCTTTAACATGAATGCCATATCCTTCTTCGAATCTGTCAGGAATATATACCTCATGCTCAATCCCTAGCGTCGTAAAGATATCAGATAGCACGCTACTAGCTGTTAGGCCATCAATATCATAGTCACCATAAATAATAACTTTTTCATTTGCTTGTCGGGCATCAAGAAGCACCTGAACTGCTCGCTCCATATCTACGAGACCAAACGGATCACCGAGACTATCATAGCGAGGCTCTAGGATTTTCTTAGCGTCATGCTTCGTAAAGCCCCGTCGCTCAAGGATTGTATCAGCGAGTTTCTCAACCGGAACCCGACCAGCATCAGGTAGCTCCCAGTGAACTGTAGCAAACTCTGTCATGCAATGTATTATGATCGACTAGCGAACAAAATACGAGTGAGTAGCTCTGGATCGAAACCCAAGCGGCACATGAGGCTGATGTGCATGGTTAACTGGCCGAGCATTACGCACTCGCTCGCGCTCGTTCTGCCTATCAACACGCCGAATATCTTGAATAATTTTTGTGATCAATCTTTTCATATTTCTTTCTTAGTTTTTCTTGTTGTCTTGAGTACCATAGACTGAAGCTCTTTATAAAGTAAGAATTCTGAATTGACCCAATATAGCTTCGTATTTGCCTGTTTTGCTGAATGAACATACTTAATTCGCGCCAAGCGTTCAAGCTCGCGCGCAACATTACCCGGATCCTCGCGTATAAGTTTTGCAAGCCCACGAACATGTACGCGATAATCCGGATATTTTGAAAAAACGGTAATAATTTTGCGACGTGTTTTTGATGTTATGAAGTATTGAAGCATCTATTTTTGACTACCACTGTTTATGTTTCTAGTTGTTTGGTTTGCTACTAAAAAAGTAACTATAGCATATATCACAACAGTATTATTTACAATAGTTTTCTCACTCATATTAAGCTACAATAATGCTTAAGCTATGTTACATTCTTGCCCTGCCTGTGGATCTGCCATGGTTACTACCGATATAGGCTACGCTTGCCCTACCTGCGGGGAGCGTACGCCTCATAAGAAGATTAATACACCTATCAATGATGGGGCTGTACAGATCAATGACGAATTCCAAGAGTTCACCACAGGCAAACCCACATACGACCGTACAGCAAGGCCACAGATCATTAATCATCACGCTTCGAGTCAGTACAAAAAACGGCTCCAGCAACGCGCACAAGAACTCTCCCGACCAGAGTTAGAGGCGCCGTCACCAGCTCCAGAATTAACAGCGCCTGCTACTACGGCAGATGCCGCGCCGCGCCCCACTCACCCGAATCCAAATAACAATGAAGACTCCTCATTAACCAGGAATGAGCAAGCCTTGCTGCATGCCGCTCTGAGCGAATCGCACGGACACGAAGCGGGGTCAAGCTCGACTGAACCCACTCACCACACGACGGCTGCAGAAAGAGCTGAAGCGCTATTGCAAGCCGCTGCGTCACAACCTAACTCAGCCAGTAAAAACAAGAATCTCATCCTCATTGTGCTGAGTATTTGTATTGTGCTTGGGGGCCTGGTTACCGCCTGGATGCTCACAAAAACACCTACACAAGCGCCTAAATCAGAAACAAGCATGAGTCCTAGCGCTACGCCCAGTAACCTCGCTCAGCAAGAACGCGATAAGCAGCGTAAAGCAGATCTTAACTCACTTTCGATTAGCATAGAATCATATAAAAAGAATGCCGGAGTCTACCCAACAGGATCAAATATCTCGGTTCTTGTGCCACTCACCCAAACTTCACCGCCATACATCGTCAATATCCCCAATGACCCGTCATCTAAGGATGGCAGCATCATTCAATATGGCTACACTTCGGATGGCAGCAGCTTCACCTTATCGTGTGTTCTCGAGAACAAGTCAGATCCTGACACCAAAAACGGCGTCTATGTCGTCAAAAATAATACGTCAGACTAAACTGATTTCTGTTTTTTCTTAGCTTTTCGCTTAAGCTTAAAATTATGCCATACAACCAGCATCGGTGCGGCATTGAAGATCGATGAGAACGTACCTGATATAATCCCGACTAGCAGGGCGAATACAAACAGCCGAACAGTCTCGCCGCCGAATATCAATAACGCCATAAGTGTGAAGATAACGGTAAAACTCGTCGCTAGCGACCGCGCCATCGTCTCGACAATACTATCATTCACAACCACAGAAAAAGGTGCACTCGATCGCTTAAGATTTTCGCGTATACGATCAAACACGACAATCGTGTCGTGCACTGAGAAGCCAATTGCAGTCAATACGGCTGTAACAAATAATGAATCAATTTCAACTCTTGCGAAATGGCCAAGTAAAGAGAAGATACCGACGATTACGAGCGTGTCGTGTAGCAATGTAATTACTGCCGTCACCCCAAAGCTCCATGGGCTGACCGGAGGTGGGGTATTCCGGAATGCAAATGCAATGAAGCAAACAATCGCCAAGGAAGCTAGCCCTACCGAGACAAATGCATTACGTGTAATGTCGCGGCTTACCGCCGGACCAATCGACTCAAAGCTCGTAGGCTGAGCGTTCTTCTCCGCTAACTTCTGCTTCACTTCATTACTCGTTACGGTCGAAGCTTTACCTTCTTCGTCCCGATACCGTGCAAGCAATTTATCACTACCGCTGGTCGTGATGACAATGTCACGTGCTCCAACACTCGTCAATGTATCACGAACAAATTGCTGATCCTGTGTGCCCGATATTTCCATCACCTGACCGCCAGCAAAATCAATCCCCGGACGCAAGCCCCACAGTATCAACGAGATAGTGCCCGGAATAATGACCAGCAACGAAATAGCAAACCACCAACGACGATGACCGATTACATTCATGCTGATTTTTCCTGTTTATTATCTTCAAGCTTAATATTGCTGTAGCGCCTTGGATCAGAGCCAAACTTAGTATCGGCGAATAATTGCAAGAACGTACGAGATATCGTGATCGCCGTAATCATCGAGATAATTACCCCAAGTGCCAGTGTTACCGCAAAGCCCTTGATGATTGGTGCGCCAAAAGTATAGAGAATAAAGCAAGTCAAAAGTGTAGAGATGTTTGAATCACGAATCGAACTCCAAGCTCGACTGAAACCTGTAATCATGGCTGTGTGCACACTCTTGCCGGCGCGAATCTCTTCCTTCATGCGCTCAAATATCAAGATATTCGCATCAACCGCCATACCGACAGACAATACGAAACCAGCAATACCTGCCAGCGTCAGCACGATTGGCCAAGGTGTCACGCTCGACAACTTAAATAACACAACATTAAATAATGCATACAGCGTAAGAGCTAAGCTCGCGATTACTCCTGCCCATCGATAGCTCACAATCATAAATATCATCACTGCAACGATACCAATGACGCCAGCAATGAGAGAGCGCGCAATTGACTCTGACCCGAGCGTCGCACCAATGGTCTGTTGGCTCGACAGAGACACCGGTACCGGTAATGCTCCCGCATTGAGAAGTACGGCGGTCTCTTTTGCGGTCTTGACGTCCTCAAAGCCCGTCATTTGACCTGTGCCGGTCGTAATTGCCGAGGAAACCGTGCCATTAAATAAAACCTGATTATCAAGCACAATAACTAAACGTCCACCTGATTGGTTTATCTTAGTCGTGAGATCAGCGAACTTCTGCGTCGCATCACCAGACTTCATGGTGAAACGAATGATAGGAGTGGCGGTTTGTGGGTCAATGTCGGCCGTAGCCTCCTCTAAGTCCTTGCCCGACAGATCGGTCTGCTCCGGCACAGGCTGCTCACCTCCGGACACTGAATAAAACGACAATTGAGCGGTTCGACCGATCTGCTCAGCGGCAGCTTGAGCATCAGTTACCCCAGGAAGCTGGACTACAATCCGATTTTGGCCCGACTGTTGAATCAATGCCTCACTCGTGCCGGTGGGGTTAATACGCTCGGTAATAACATTCAACACACCATCCATTGCCTGAGCTCGCTGATCAGCCGGTGTATCGTTAAGGTCTGCCTCATACGTCAGGCTTGTGCCCCCCTGCAAATCAAGTCCTAACTTAACCTTAGGCGAAACATTCTTAATGCCAATCGCGCGCAGGATACGATCCTCGCGTGGCAACACTAAGGCAATCGCGACTACCGCGAGCAATATTATGATCACTAATCTACGTCGTAATTGCTTAGCTTGCATACTCTAAGCACAAATCATATCTTATCTACTCAAGTGAGTCAAAATAACCGCACTTCATAATAACCTGATACACTTTAGATACAACGAATATGGCACGAACATATATTTACGCAGTACTCATAACGACCTACCCCCGATATCCTTCTCGGGCTTTTGATTACAGCTCAGAAGAAATACTTCAACCAGGCCAGTGGGTAATCGTACCCTTCGGCAAAACACAGACAATCGGCATCATTACCGAGAATAAACCGTCAGCAGAGGTTGAAAACAACAAACTCAAATCCATTACTCGCACACTCGACTACCCGCCCGCCCCCAACCACTATATACAGCTAGCCGACTGGCTGAGTAGCTATTATGCGTCCCATACTCGCGCAGTCTGGCAGACCATGCTGCCGGCGGGCCTTAAAGCCAAGCCGAGAAAACAAACCATCAACACGGATCACGAAGCAATGAGCACACCCCAACTCCCTCCTCTCGCAGCAGAGCAGGCTCATATCATCACTCACGTTACATCATTGCCCTCCAAGCAAGCCGTACTCATTCAAGGCATCACTGGCTCTGGTAAGACTCGTATATACGAGGAACTCATTCTAGAATGCCTAAAAGCAGGAAAATCAGCGCTTGTTCTGGCCCCAGAGATCGTCTTATCGACACATCTCCGACAACGACTCGAGGCATCACTCGCAGAACATCTTCACGTCACCCACTCTGGTCTTACTGCCACACAGCGGCGCACTGTATGGCTTCAAGCATTGATGAGCGATACTCCTCGAGTATATTTGGGTGCGCGTTCGGCCCTGTTCCTCCCTATTCGCAACCTGGGGTTAATCATTCTCGATGAAGAACATGACGCGAGCTACAAACAAGATCAAAATCCACGTTATCATGCCGTACAAGTAGCTGGACGGCTCGCACAATTAACTGGCGCGAGGCTGATCCTCGGCTCCGCCACCCCTGCACTCACCACCCTCGAACTCGTTAAGCGTGGGCGTATTGAACGCGTTGTACTCAAGCAGCGACATGGAGGGGGCAAGCTCCCCACTATCAGCACAATCGAGCACAAAAACAAAGATGGCATTATGTCGACTGATCTCAAAGCCGCAATCTCGCGCCGATTACAAGATGGAGAACAAGTGCTCATTCTCCATAACAAGCGAGGGACCGCCCGCCGACTACATTGCGAGAACTGTGGCTCAACCGTACATTGCACATACTGCGACACAACCTTAGTGTTCCACGCAGATGTTGGTCGGCTCAAGTGCCATGTCTGCAATCGTGAGCAGTGGCCGCCCTCCAAATGCCCATCCTGCGACCATGCCGAGCTACGCTATTCCGGTATAGGCACCAAGCAGCTTGAAAGTCACTTGCGCGAACAATATCCACAGGCAAATATAGAGCGTCTAGACCGCGACAGCATGGATCGAGACGGACTTCCAGCACTCCTTGAAAGAATGCATAGCCAGGAAATAGATATATTGATTGGAACCCAAATGGTTGCAAAGGGGCTTGATTTCCCGCATGTCACTCTCGTTGCAATCGTTGATACCGACAGTCTCATTCAAGGCAACGACTTTGGGGCCGCTGAACGAGCCGCCAGCCTCATTATTCAGGCGGCCGGGCGTTCAGGACGCAGCACACAGCACGGAACGGTACTCCTTCAAACTCATAACCCAGAACAACCAATCCTCGTACCAATAAAGGCGCATGACTGGGATAGATTCGCCTCACAAGAACTCGAGCATCGCAAGCAATTCCACTACCCTCCGTATAGCTGGATCTTGCGAATATGGGTTCGCCGCTCAAGCGAAAAGCAAGCTGAAGCTTCGGCTGAAGCATTAGTTGATACACTACGAGGGTCCTACCGCGATATCGAGGTACTCGGCCCAGCTACGCCATTGCGCCATAAGGAAGGTATCTACCACACGCGACAACTCATCATACGGGCAAAATCTCGCCAAGCCCTTGTCACGATCGCCACACAGCTGCCGTCCGGATGGCAAGCCGACCTTGATCCAATGATGATTATCTGATGTAATGAGTGAATGATCAGAACACTCGTTACTATCCCCTCATCTGTCTTACGCATGAAATCAAAGCGTATCGGGCATGTTGACGATGCTATCAAACAGCTCGCCGAAGACATGATCGAGACGACCCTAGACTGGGATCACGGTAGTGAGTTTGGGGCTGCTCTAGCGGCCATCCAGATTGGACAGCCACTCAAACTAACGGTAGTACGCAATAATTTCGATGACGCGGACGACAAAACGTTTCTTACCTTCGTTAACCCCGAAATAGTTCAGAAAAGCCCAGACCGCGTAGTGGATATCGAGGGCTGCCTGTCTGTACCTGGAGTCTACGCCCGCATCCCCCGTGCTCGCAAAGTTAAAATAAAGGCTGAAACACTAGATGGCCAGACAATCCGTATGACCCTCGAGGGCTTTGCGGCTCGTGTCTTTCAACATGAGATTGATCATATGCAGGGCAAATTATTCATCGACATGATCAAACAAGCCGATGATGTGCTAGAGCTCGGTGATGACGACAAACTCCACCCAGTCGACTCAATCCCGGATGTGATTAAGGAAGCTACCCATGACCACGACCACACGTCATAAGATTGTATATTTTGGTAGCTCAGAACACAGTGCAGGCATCTTAGAATATGTCCTCGCAGAAGCCTCTTTTCTCGAGATCGTAGCCGTTGTCACGCAACCTAAGCGAGACCATGCACACGCCCATCAAGCTGACACGCCTGTAGCAAAAATAGCCCTCGAACATGGCCTGCAACTCCTTCGCCCACATCGCGCAAGCGAATCCGTAACTGAATTAACATTACTCAAGCCTGTTGCGGGTCTTCTTTTTGCTTACGGTCAGATGCTCAAACCAGACCTACTAGATGTATTTACCAAAGGGATTATCAACATTCACCCTTCCCTCCTCCCCCTACACCGCGGACCTTCACCTATCGAAGCCACGATCCTTGCGGGGGACGAGCTAGCGGGTACGACAATTATGCGTATCTCAGAAGCAATGGATGCTGGACCAATACTCGCTCAGTCAAGTTTTGCAATAGATCATAATATACAAAAAGCAGATTTGACTCAAAAGCTTATTACTGAAAGCAAGAAAATTTTATTACCAGCGCTTGAGCAATATCTTAATAACTCACTAGACCCGGCCGAGCAGAATGACGAAGAAGCAACCTACTGCAAGTTACTACGCAAAGAAAATGGCCACGTCGATCTCGCGACTATAAGAGTGCAGCAGCTCGAGCGAATGATACGAGCCTATAGCGACTGGCCGGGTGTCACGGTAGCTTTACCCGAGAAAACCAACCGATTAAGAATCTACGCGGCACACCCAGCTGATCTACCGACGTCAACACCAGGAATCTACGCTCATCAAGGTGAGCTCTTACTCGCAACAACCGATGGCGTCTTGGCCGCTGAGCTCGTACAACTCCCTGGTAAGAGAATACTTACGGCAAAAGACGCCCTAAACGGACTGCGCCTACCAAGCTATCCTAAAGCAGATTGAATCTTCTCGAGCACCTGACTGGGTGTCAGATCACTCTTGATGATATAGTCCTTAACCCCATATTTTTGTGCAGTTTCGCGCGTCTCAGTACTCATGACGTTGCTGAGAATGATGACTGGGACCGTAATATTCCGCTTCTTCATTTCTTCAAGCACTTCCAGGCCGCTCATGTTTGGCATCATTATATCTAGAAGTATCAAATTAGGCTTCTTTTGTTCGAGCGCCTGAAGGGCAGATGGCCCATCGGCTGCCTCCATCACCTCAAAATCTTGAGCCTTGCCTAACTTCAGCAAGTACATCTTGCGAATAAAATCATTATCCTCTACGAGCAGTACCGTCTTCATAACCCTATCATACTGCGCTATCGACTCGGTGGTCAATCAAGATTCAGACAGTAATCCAGAAATATGGCTCGCATACTCACCCGCATCATCAGCTTCAATGCTTACGCGTGGCGTAAACTTACTCGTTAGGTGTGCGGCTAGTTCGCGCGCAACCATGTGTGTAGCGCGCTCCTGTTGCCCGGAACTGAGCTGAGTCCATCCAGCGACCCAAATCGTTGTCTGCTTCATATCGGGAGAAACTCGAGCCCGCGTTACGGTCAGAATTATTTTTCGGTCAAAAACCATTTCTGCAAGCGCTTGGGCAGCATAGCGCTGAATCTGCTCTGCTACTTGATCAGATCGTCGTGACATACTTTAGAGCGTACGAGCAACCTGCTCGTGCTTAATAAACCGAAATGTATCGCCGACCGCGAACGTCATAGTACGCCTTACTAGCATGCCGCATTCCTCATCTACCAACGCAGTCTGAACAATATCTGCGCCTTTTTTAAGCTCGAGTAGTTCCGTCGAACCCACAACTTCGCCGCCACGCATAACCTCAATTTCGACGCCAGGCTCCACCGACCCACTGACGACCTTTCCGCCGCAGATAACGCTATCTTTTGCGGTTTTGAAGATAGCAAGGAGCTCAAGAGACCCAAGCTCAGTCGTTACAGTCTCTGGCTCGAGCAGTCCATTTAGCCACTCACGTGCATCGTCAAGTAATTCATAGATAATTTGATACATCTGATAAGTTACATTAGTGCGTTTGGCGAGCTGATTAACTGCCGACTGGATCGAAACATGGAAGCCGAGAACAATTGCCCCGGTTGCATTTGCAGTATTAATGTCGTTTTCGGTGATGTCGCCGATACCAGACGATACAATATTTATCCGCACTTCATCATTTCCAATTGCTTCAAGTGATTGGATAATTGACTCAACTGAGCCTTGTGTATCCGCCTTCAGTATGACCGCTACAGACTTCACCTGCCCACGATTCACTGCACGTTCAAGGTCAACCGCCGAAACGACTTTATGCCGAACCAGGCTTTTAATACTCGATTCCCGACTCTTCGTAGCTAGCCAATCCTTTGCAACTTTTTCAGATGTAACTCCCTCAAACCAGTCCCCATAGGCGGGTACAGCCTTAAAGCCAGTAACCACGACCGGCATACCAGGTGTAGCTGCCTTGATGCGATTCCCCTTATCATCTTCAAGTGCCCTAATCTTGGCGTAGGTCGAACCTGCAACGATAATGCTGCCAGTCTTAAGTCTTCCTTCTTGAACCAGAAGTGTTACGACAGCCCCCTTACCGGTCTCCATGTTACTTTCAATAATAACTCCACGGGGACTACCCGCGAAATGCGCCTGCGGTTTTTTGAGATCGGCTACCAACAATACCATATCGAGTAAGGCATCAATCCCTGCACCAGTCTTTGCTGAAACCTCTACGCACGGCACATCTCCGCCCCAGTCATCAGGGATGAGACCAATCTCGCTGAGCTGCTGCTTAACCTTCGAAACATCAGCGTCAGCTTTATCTACCTTATTGATGGCGACCACCAAGCCAGCATCTGCTTCCTGCGCAAGCCGGATAGCCTCTTTAGTCTGTGGCTTCACACCATCATCGGCGGCAACAACAATCACTGCCACATCAGTGACTCGTACGCCATGCGCCCGAATAGCACTAAATGCTTCATGGCCAGGAGTATCCAAGAATGTAATCGTACGCTTATTACGCTCTACTTGATACGCACCAATGTGCTGAGTAATGCCTCCCGACTCAGTCTCAACCACCTGAGCATTACGAATTGAGTCAAGTAGGCTCGTCTTACCGTGATCAACATGCCCCATAACTGCGACAACTGGGGGTCTATCTTGGAGATCGGCCAACTCATCGCTCGAAGTTAGGTCATCACTTGGCCGCACATCGACAACTTCCTCGAGCTTCAAGTCAAAGCCAAGTTCATCGCCAATGATAACAGCTGTATCAAAGTCGATCGACTCATTGATTGTCGCCATAACACCGTTCTTCATCAACACACCGATCAAGCTCGCTGGACTCATATCAAGACGCTTCGCGAAGTCGCCTACAGTTATGGTCTGCGGAATATGGACTTCTATCTTGTGATCACTTGCAGCTGGCTTTGGATCGGTATGTTCTTTCATGACTCTCCTTTATTTATTCCGCTGACTCGTTCGAGATCGTGCCCGGGCTTGACCGGCTGCAACCTGAGTAATGCGGTTCTGACATTCCGGCTTACTACAGGCATACCATCCGCGACCCGGCAGCTTCCCTGAGGCATCATGTGATGCTACACCATCGATAACCACCCAGCGTTGAAGCTTTTTTTGGGGATGCTTTTCCCGACAGACTCGGCAAGTGCGCTCTGGGGTGTGTCCTGTGCGCCCCGCCATCTAGCTTACTGCTCCTTGGTCTCTGACTTACCCGCCTTAGCTGGCTTCAGCGAGAGTGACAACTTGTGCTGCACCGGATCAATCGCGATGATGCGAAAAGTCTTCTTATCACCAACTTTCACAAGATCATTCGGATCTGAAACGTGCTCTTCTGAAAGCTCTGAGATATGTACCAGCGCCTCTATTACAGGGGTAACCTGTACAAAAGCACCAAATGGCGTAATGCGGTTGATTGTGCCTTCAACATTGTCGCTTACCTTGAATTGCTCACTTTCTTTCATCCATGGATCTGGTGTCAGCTGCTTCATCGACAGAGAAAGTTTATCTGAGTCAATCGCGATGACTTTCGCCTTCACTGTATCGCCGACCTTTACGTATTTTGCAGGGCTCTCTACTCGATCCCAAGCGATCTCAGAGATGTGCACCATACCTTCGACACCATCAACATTCACGAAGATACCAAAATCAACAACGCCAGTCACAATACCTTCAACTTCTGCACCAACCTCTATCGAAGAGATCTTATCTTCAGTCATTTCACGGCGCGCAGCTTTTTCAGAAACAATCAGCTTGTTTTGCTTACGATCCAAGTCGAGTATACGTACCATGAGCGTCTGACCGACGAGCTGGTTCAGTCGGTGCAATATTTCGTCTTTATCTGCACCTGAGACACGTGGGTAATTTTCGGCCGATAGCTGGCTAACTGGTAGGAAGCCGCGGATTCCATCTACTTCAACTAGTAAGCCACCTCGGTTTGCATCAAACGGCACGATGCCAAATACCTCACCATCTTGATAGCGAGCTTCAAGTGTCTCCCAGCCTTTTTCTTTCGCAACCTTACGAAGGCTGAGGATTACATAGCCTTCTGGTGTCTCTGGCTCGAGAACGGATGCAGACAGATCTGCCCCCTCTGCAAGACCTTGTGCGGTGTGTTCGATCTCGCGCCCAAGGATTACTCCCGTACCGTAAGCTCCGAGATCAAGCCAGATCTCATGCTTGTCTGCGGAAACAACCGATCCCTCCACGATGTCTCCAGTCGTCAACACCTTCATCTCACTCTGTGCGAGGAGATCATCCATAGTTATTACTTTTTCTGCCATAAAATGTATATCTTCCTTTCTAAAAAAGATTGCAACAGTACTCGTCAAGAAATTGTGTAAATACACATCTCAAAACAGCCCTGTTACGTTAGTCGTAATTATAGCCTTGTATCTGTAAAAAGTAAAGACTCCCACAGTATGGGAGTCTTTACCGACGGCTGTAAAATGCGCTTAGCGCTGTGTGCGAAGGGCGCTTTGGGTGTCACGATGAGTCTGCTTGCGTGCGTACCCAAGCACTCCAAGCAAAGCAATCGGGAGTACCGCAAACCAACCAGATCCGGTCTCAGGAGTAATGCCACTTGGTGGTGTAATCACCTTTGGTGACGCGGTCGCCGCAGAAGTCGGCGTGGCGGAAGTACTCTGAGCTGGAGTTGGGGTAGTTGCTACAGAGGTGCTCGCACTTGCACTAGCACTCGGAGAAGCACTTTCGCTCTGTTGGGCGAGTTGCTCATTCTTTTTAACCTGGGCTTGACGCTGACTATTACCGTAAGCAAAGGTGGCAGCTACGATCAGGACAACAATTGCTGCAGCCAAGATGATACGAACTGTTGAGTTTTTCAACATAATGATTACATTTCCTTATTTAGACAGTTACCCAGATTGTAGCACCTGTAGAGTAGATAGCAAGCGTAAGGGTTTTGTTTTAGGGCACCGCAACGTATGATAGACAGAGATGGCAACATACGTTGGCGTCGATATTGGTGGCACTAAGATACGCCTTACGAAGACTAACCACCCTGAGCACGTCGGAGAAACGATTGATATCCCGACGCCGGCTAGCTTTGTCGTGGCTCGTCATCACATTGAAGAAATAATCGATCGCTGGATGATACGCGAGCCCCTAACCGCCATCGGAGTAACTGCTCCTGGACCGCTCGATACCAAACGCGGCATCCTGACAAACCCGTCACACATCCCTTGGCACAACGCCGAAATCACCCCTTGGCTACATGCCCGATACCGCTGCACCACTACGCTCATACATGACGCGAGTGCAGCCGGCGTGTGCGAGGCGCGGCTAGGTACGGCAAAAAAATACCGCTACAGTCTGTATGTGACCCTCTCTACCGGCGTCGGCTCTGCCCTTATTCTTGATGGCAACCCAATTCCGAGTCCTCACAATCCCGAAGGTGGGCGAATACTGCTACATACACCTCTGCAGCGCCTGGAACAGATAGCAAGCGGTACGGCAATTCGCCATCGTTACGGCCGCATTGCTGCACAAATACATTCGCGTCGCATCTGGCACACAATCAGCCAAGATATCGCACTTGGTCTGTATGACCTAATCGTAGCCAGCGACCCAGAGATCGTGGTTATCGGAGGAGGTGTAGGGGTGCACTATAAGCGCTTCATCCAGCATGTGCGCAAGATTATGCACAGCTATAAACCACTGTATCCACTTCCGCCCATTCGACAGGCAAAGTACACGGAACATGCCCCGCTTATAGGCGCCATGCTCATTGCAGCCGATACGACACACTCGAATCGCTAACATTCGGATCATAAACAGCGTATGATACATAGTAATGAGGGTGAGTCAGCAAACGCTTCTAGATCAAGTAAAAAATACCTACATCGACCTGCAATTCGAAACTGCCGATGAATTTTTATATGATGCTGCAGATGAGATCATTTACTATGAACCCAGCTCACTTGAAAATCATGATGGCCAGGTCGCACTTCTCCACGAAATTGCGCACGCAGAACTCGGTCATTTTCATTTCAGCTCAGACCTAGAGCTCTTCGCCCTAGAGACACAGGCCTGGAACAAGACGGCAAGCCTCTGCAAGGAGTACACAGTGCCTCTTTCCGAGGATTATTTACAATCATGCCTTCAAACCTATGCCACGTGGTTGACTCAACGGGCAACCTGCCCGGTTTGTGATAACTTCTCTACTCAAGAAAATGCCCTCACCTATCGCTGCTTTCTCTGCCACACTCGCTGGCAAGTGAAAACCGACGCACAATCTCGCATCAAACGAGTACGTCTCAGCTAAACAGCTTCCATATAGCAAAAAGCACCCGTTTGTAGGGTGCTTTGATTGCTTAGTAGTGAATTTAGGCAGCTTGTTTAGCAGTCTTATTCTTGCGGCTCTTCAGGCCACCTTTGCGACCAGCTTCACGAGCAAGCTCTGGATTAGCAGCAAAACCGCCGCCAGTGCTTTTCTTTCCACCCATTGCGCCGATACGCACGTAGAAAGACTTACCATAACGCTTCTTATTTGTCTCGGCAGCCTTGATGCCACCATTCTTTGTTCCAGGCATTCGCTTAAATCTCCTGATAAATGATATATCAACGGAGCGCGCCTGCTTTATTTGGCCGACCCTCCACGGTCAGCACGCGTAAAACTCCTCACCAACCACTCAACACAGTCGAGTAATTAGTTATGCTTCAAGATTTTACAGCATAAGCATTAAATAGTCAATAGTCTTATGCTGGATTTATTTCTGTTCGGTAGGTGGCGTAGGCTGAGCGGTCGGGGTCGCTGGTGGTACTGGAGCTACGGGCTGTACTGATGGGGCGGCTGGAGCCGGGGCGCCTGCAGGTGCAGCTGCAAGATTGGTCGGCCGTGGCCCTTGATATGTCGCGCTGCCGAAGCCAAGCATTGCATACCCAACTGGACCAAATAGCCACAAGCCGACAACACCGAAGGCGGTTGACTTACCAAATGCCTTCGCAATATCAATACTGATTAAGAGCAAGATTACATAGTTAACATACGGAATGAACATAAGTAGCGTCCACCAACCTGGACGACCAGCTATCTCTGTAAGGATATAGGCATTATAGATCGGTACAATAGCAGCCCAGCCTGGCTTGCCGGCTTTTGTAAAAACCTTCCATACCGCGATGAGCATCGCTACTACAACCACGAGAGCAATAACAAGGATTATGCCAACATCTGCTAATGAACCTGTGCCTGTATCATAGCTCGTCGAGGTACTGTAATCATATGTTACTTCGGCCAATGTTTGAAACATGTTATTCATTCCCATTTATATAGTTATAGCGTACCATATCCATCTACCTAAGAGCCAAGGCCACAGATAATAAACAGACACCATGGCTTTGCGGTATACAGTGCAGGGGTCGACTTATTGCCATTCACGCCGATCGCCTGCACAGAATATATATGCTGATACTGCAGGTCCATTACATCGGTATAACTAGTAGTCTTCTGGCGTGAGATCTCCTTGCCATCGCGCAAGATGACGTATTCCTTGACACCACTTGATACTGTGCTGGCCGACCACTTTATCTGTAGATCATATCGAGGAGGCCATACGCCCCAATTCTGCAATAACGCACCACTCACTGAGACATTGGTCGGGATAACATTCGTAACAGCACCTGATGTATTGGTGGCCGTAGAGGGGGTCGGCGTAGTCGGTGTAGGTGTCACTGTAGTAGTTGGCGCACTGGTTGGCTTAACGGTTGGAGTTGCGGTTGCGCTCACCGTTGCAATCACCGTTGGTGCTGCAGTAGCGGTTTGTGTGAGGCTTACGGCAGGGTAATTGCTGGTCTTGGAGTCACAGGCAAATTGACTTGTCTTACCATCGATACACTGATTTGTTGAAGGGCTCACAACATATATCTTTTCTCGCTTAAAGAGACCATTCAAAAGCTTCTGGCTTGATTCATCGGCGATCCCGAGATTAGCCCATTTTTGCTTTGTAACCGGATTGGCAGAACCCGCCAGTGGAAAATGAGCTCCCCAACACGTAGTATCCCCTACGATCCATCCATAATCCCTTAAAGCGATAGCAAAGATACGAGCAGTTTGCTTCTTGCGCGCCGAGTAATCTGTCTTCGTGGCTAGCCATGCGTCGATCTCGTTGTCCGTCATATCAAGTGCAAACCTCATGCCCGAAGGAATTTGTTGCGCCAGCCCAACCCGCTGCGCGATGGTTTGACCAGTATCGACATCCTTAAATCGGTCGGCCGTAGTATCTGGGCAATTCGGTGCGATCCCTGGATTTGTTCTTGTGACATCGGTGGCATTCTTCCATTCATGAGTCTGCGCCGGGGCTATGGCGTAGCCGCATGTCTTACCCAGTACCCCATAATTACCACTTGATAACTGGGCATCAGTACATGCAGGGCCAGTCATGGTATTAAATGCCTCCATGTAAAGAGCTTGGCGTATTTCACCTTGCTCAACTTCTTCCGGAGTAATAGTCATCGGCAACCCAGTAAGACCAAGGCCTCGATCCCCTGCTAGTGCCTTGGAGGTCCGATAGTCAGCTATTTTCCCATCACTGTCACGGAAGACATCAGCCCCGTATGCGCACAAACGCTCTCTAAATAATATCCCGCAGTTCGCAATCGCATCGAAGTCAAAGCTGGCGCCCCAAAGGCCATATACTTTATGTGGCTCTTGCCTATCATCAATGATGAGCATTTCTCTGTCCTTGCCAGCTGCTCCTCGCCAATTAGGGTTCCAAGGAATAGCGGTACTTGGCAGATAGCCTTTTCCACCATAAACCTGCTCACTCCAGTTCGTGGTATCTAGATTCGAGGGGATACACCAAGCACCACCACACACCTGAATCTGTGTTGTCGTTGTTGCACCATTCGTCTTGTCGCTCGCACGATAAATCGGCGTAGAATAATCATTACCTGGGTTTAGCCCAAATGAAGTATCAAATTGACCATATCGCTGACCAATAGTGTCTTTCATATATCGACTACTCGTATCAGGCGCCATACCGTAATACCACAGTCGATCTCGGTAATCATCTGACTGAGAAAATTTGGTCATTCCTGGAGCACACACCGGTACATTCCAGGGCATAGACGGGTCCCCGACGCGCTGATAGTTGTAAGTAGCGACACGTTTTCCGCAATTTACCTGCGCCGGAGTTGGAGTTGGGGTCAAGGCCGCAAACACTCTAACCAAAATAAACCCAACTACAATAAACCCGAGTATGAAGAATATTGGATTAAAGGACTTCTGCTTGATACGCGTAAAGAGACCGGTCTCGACACGCCTTCGTGAATGCGTCGATGATCGCTTAATAGTTTTGCGTGTCGCGTTTGTTTTGTTTTTGCTTGGCATGTGCTGTATGTCCTTTTAATATATGCATAAGTAAATGGTTATGCTTTCTCACCTCTAAGTAAAGCAGACATTCTCAGCTTCGTCAAATATTTATGAGACACAAAAAAGACCAGGCACTGTATAAAACAAGGCCTGGTCTTTAGTAAAAATCCGGCACCGCGCTACTTTCCCGCAGAGCAGTATCATCGCCGCAGAAGAGCTTAACTTCGGTGTTCGGGATGGGAACCGGTGGAACCTCTTCGCTATAAGCACCGGTCTGATGTCTTCTCAAAGATCACTCAAAGCTACCAGATCGATGCTCATTGGCGCACATAGAGAATAAGATACAAATATGACTTATTTCGACAACACGCTCACAAGAGTGTGTTAGCCTTCTCATGCTGTGACTTGGTATGAGGAACGAATTCATCACACAATGTCACGCAAAGAAAAAGTCAATTGGCTATTAGTACGCCTCGGCTAAACACATTACTGTGCGTACACCTGGCGCCTATCAACGTCATAGTCTATAACGAGCCTAATGGGGAAAACTAATCTTGGAAGAGGCTTCGCGCTTATATGCTTTCAGCGCTTATCCCGTCCGAACATAGCTACCCGGCCATGCCGCTGGCGCGACAACCGGTACACCAGAGGTTCGTTCACTCCGGTCCTCTCGTACTAGGAGCAACTTTCCTCAATTTTCCATACGCCCACACCAGATAGGGACCGAACTGTCTCACGACGTTCTGAACCCAGCTCGCGTACCCTTTTAATTGGCGAACAGCCAAACCCTTGGGACCTGCTTCAGCCCCAGGATAGGACGAGCCGACATCGAGGTGCCAAACAGCGCCGTCTCTGTGGACGATTGGGCGCTATAAGCCTGTTATCCCCGGCGTAGCTTTTATCCGTTGAGCACTACCGATTCCACTTTCCAATAGTGGGTCACTAGCTCCTACTTTCGTACCTGCTCGACGTGTATGTCTCGCAGTCAAGCTGGCTTGTGCGCTTACACTATCACTTCGATTTCCATCCGAAGTTAGCCAACCTTTGAACGCCTCCGTTACTCTTTAGGAGGCAACCGCCCCAGTTAAACTACCCACCAGACACGGTCCCCAACCCGGATAACGGGCTGGGTAAGTGTCAAAGCACGACAAGGGTGGTATTTCATATTTCGACTCCACATCGACTAGCGTCAATGCTTCAAAGTCTCCCACCTATACTACACATGTCGGACTCGGACACAATGCCAAGCTGTAGTAAAGGTGCACGGGGTCTTTCCGTCTTGGTGCGGGTAAACGGCATCTTTACCGCTAATGCAATTTCACCGGGTCCCTCGTTGAGACAGTGCCCATATCGTTACGCCATTCGTGCGGGTCAGAACTTACCTGACAAGGAATTTCGCTACCTTAGGACCCTTATAGTTAGGGCCGCCGTTCACTGGGGCTTCAGTTTGGTGCTTGCACACCGCCCTTTAACCTTCCAGCACTGGGCAGGCGTCAGCCCGTATACATCCTCTTTCGAGTTAGCACGGACCTGTGTTTTTGATAAACAGTCGCATGGGCTCTTTCGCTGCGGCCTCCGCGCTCCACGCATTGCGCAAAGCACTCGAGCTCAAAGCTACTCAAACTTGAAGATTTTTTATAAGATTCTTCAAACTTGGAACTTCTACTCAATATTGAGCAATGTATCTATGAAGATAATCATCGCTCTACCTTCCACAATATGTGGAACGCAGAGGCAGACCTTATCCCGAAGTTACGGTCGCTATATTGCCGAGTTCCTTAACGAGGGTTCTCCCGAGCACCTTGGTCTACTCGACCTGAGCACCTGTGTTGGTTTGCGGTACGGGCGGCATATATTATTAATCTGCAGCTTTTCTTGTCAGTTTGGCCCGCGCGAATTCCAATCTTACGATCAGTTTCATTCGTGTCTCACCTCCGAATAAACGGAGACTACCTACTTAGACGGTCATGGCCAGCAGACCGCTCGCGTTTCCATCCTGCGTCATTGCAGGGAACATATATACCGGTACGGGAATATCAACCCGTTGTCCATCGCCTACGCTACTCGCCTCGGCTTAGGCCCGACTAACCCTGGGACGATAACCGTGGCCCAGGAAACCTTGCTCTTTCGGTGGGCAGGATTCTCACCTGCCTTATGGTTACTTATTCCAGCATTCTCACTTGATAGCGCTCCACCATGCTTCACAGCACAACTTCAGCGCCCTATCAACGCTCCTCTACCACTCCCATATTGCTATGAAAGTCCGCAGCTTCGGTGTATAGCTTGAGCCCCGTTATATTTTCCGCGCAAGATCACATTTGACCAGTGAGCTGTTACGCACTCTTTAAATGAATGGCTGCTTCTAAGCCAACATCCTGGTTGTCTCTGCAATCTCACCTCGTTTCCCACTGAGCTATAACTTGGGGACCTTAGCTGGCGGTCTGGGCTGTTTCCCTTGCGAGCGCGGAACTTAGCTCCCGCGTTCTAACTGCCATGGTAGTCTCTGTCGGTATTCGGAGTTTGATTGAGCGGGGTACTCCGAGGAGCCCCCAACCCATTCAGTGCTCTACCCCCGACAGGTAGTTCATGACGCTAGCCCTAAAGCTATTTCGAGGAGAACCAGCTATCTCCGGGTTCGATTGGAATTTCTCCGCTAACCACAGCTCATCCAAGCACTTTGCAACGTGCCCTGGTGCGGCCCTCCACATAGTTTTACCTATGCTTCAGCCTGGCCATGGTTAGGTCACCCGGTTTCGGGTCTACCGTATACAACAATAAATCGGGCAGTTAACCCTCGCTTTCACTATGGCTCCGTGTCGTAAACACTTAACCTGCTGTTATACGGTAACTCGCTGGATCGTTCTACAAAAAGCACGCCGTCACCGCGTAAAGCGGCTCCGACTCATTGTAAGCACATGATTTCAGGTATCTATTTCACTCCCCTTGCGGGGTTCTTTTCACCTTTCCCTCACGGTACTCGTTCACTATCGATCGAACTGTGTAGTTAGCCTTGGAAGGTGGTCCTCCCAGATTCAGACAAGGTTTCACGTGCCCCGTCCTACTCGAGACAAGCAACAATAAAGACTATCAGTTTTCGTGTACGTGGCTTTCACACTCTTTGGCGGTCCTTTCCAGGCGCCTTCCACTAACATGATAGTTTTGTAACTTTATCCAGGCAGCTTGATCCTGGCATTCTTTGCTTTTAGCGACTTGAGCGCTTGCGCACTTAAATATGTCATATGCTCGGCGACGAAGTAGACTACAAGCTTTTTACGGCATGTAATGTACTCTATCGAAGAGTGATGTCATAGTCAGGTGCGCAACAACGTTCAAGTCAAGCAAAGAAGAGTCGCTTGCTCACAACGCTCATTTCAATTATCCAAGCGGACCTACATAAATGCAGGGTGAAATTAAGTTTGGGCTGATCCCGTTTCGCTCGCCGCTACTCCGGGACTCTCGGTTGATGTCTCTTCCTCTAGGTACTTAGATGTTTCAGTTCCCCAGGTGCCCTCCTCATGACCTATGTATTCAGTCATGGGTACCGCGACATGACTCGCGGTGGGTTTCCCCATTCGGAAATCGTCGGATCAAAGCTTGGTTGGCAGCTCCCCGGCGCTTATCGCAGTCTCCTACGTCCTTCATCGGCACAGTTCGTCAAGGCATTCCTCATGTGCTCTTCGTAACCCTTTTTCTCGTTTGAGATGACTAACACACTCTTTCAAGTGCGTTGTCGGTTCGTTAGAAATAACCAGTCCACAATCGTAGGCTGGCTTGATATTACTATCTCTAACGTTAAATCACATTTGTATTACCCTTATTCTCTATGATACATCTTTCAAATATTTTGTCGGCTTGAAAGATGCTTATGTCAATGAGCAAAATAAAAACGTGGCGCTTTTTTGAGGCGGCCACGCGTGAATCCCCGAGCTTTGTCAGCTTAGTGGCGGGTGCCTCCATATGTGGATCGGTTACTCACGCGTGGACTACTCCTTATGTATACCTGGAACGATGGTAGCATGACACCCCATATCGGGTCAATACTTATTTTTGGGTAAATGTTGACTTCTGTGTTAGCTCGAGTAGGATATAATGGTTTCACTATATATATGAAATATCAATCACATATACCAGCCCACGTGGGCTTTATTCTTGACGGGCACCGCCGATGGGCCCGCGAACAAGGCCTGCCGCTCCTAGAAGGTCACCGTCAGGGGTACAAAAATTTTAAAGAGATTGGCCTCAAAACCCTCGAGCGCGGGGTGCAGTATGTAACCGCCTATGTATGGTCACGCGAGAACTGGCAGCGCAGTGCTGAGGAAGTCGAATTCATCATGAAGTTGCTCGAATGGGTGGCTAAGCATGAACTCGACGACATTCATTCGCGCGGAGTAAGGATTCGTGTCGCCGGCAATAGCGATAGACTTCCTGAAAAAATCCTCAAGCTTATACGCAAAGCCGAAGAGCACACCAAAGAAAACACCAACGGAACACTCGTACTCTGCCTAAACTACGGCGGACATCAAGAAATCGTAGATGCAACCCGGGCTATTGTGCAGGCCGACATCCCTGCCGAGAGTATTGACGAGCAAACTATCAATCAGTACATCTACGCCCCCGATGTACCACCAGTAGACCTGATCATACGTAGCTCAGGTGAGCAACGCCTAAGTGGCTTCATGCTGTGGCGAGCTGCCTATTCCGAACTCTATTTTATTGACAAAAAATGGCCCGATTTCACTGAGGCAGATCTCGATGACGCAATGACTGAATATGCCCGACGTCAGCGTCGATTTGGCGCCTAACCCAGACTGAACGACTAGTCCTTAAGCCAAAAAGATATATCACGCCATGCTGATTCAGCGGCAGCATGTACGTATCGATCTTGCCGATCTTCATTAAAAAATGCATGACCAGCATCATAAACCTTCATATCGTGCTGTAGCTTCGCTTCACTAAGGAGTTGTTCGGCCTTTTCGCGGTCAGCAGCCGGAATCATTGGGTCATGCTCTCCATAAATACCCAGCACACGCAGCTGCTTATCAGTATGGCGCGCTCGGGCAAGAGCCTGCACTGCAGAGTCTCCTGCATAAAACCCGGGCGTCACACTTGCGCCACCATAACAAGACACTATTTCTGTCACGACAGGGTTTACTCCTGATACATATGCCAATTTGCCGCCAAAACAAAAGCCCCACACCGCCACACGTTTGAGCTGAGGCTGAAGCTCGCGCACGGCCTGTACCGCTTGATCAAGTAGTGGAAGATACAGCTCACCGGTCATTTGCTCCATAATTGTCATACCCGACATATCATCGTATGCAAATGTTTCGACTCTACCAGTCACTGCGTAAAAGTGATCGAGTACGTAGCCCGTCCAACCAAGTTCTGTCTGCACTCTACCAGCTAGCTCACGCGTAAAATCCTTCACGCCAAATATCTCTGGCAAGATAATAAGCGCTCGCTCCGAATCTGGCTGCTCGTCGTGCGCAAATAGAAAATCTCGTATTTGACTCATGATTCAAGTATGACAGATAGAGGCCTGGATGCAAAAGCTATCGAAATCCAAAGTCTTCGAACAATATACGCTTCTCGCCAACTCCTTGCTTACGCAAGCCATCATGCAAGGCATGCATCATGGGTGGCGGACCACATATCAAGAAGTCTGTCCGCTGACAATCGTGACGCTTAGCCAAGACTTCTGCATTGAGAAAGCCCTCTTTATCCTGACAGAAGATATGAATGCGAAAGTTAGGATTGTTTCGTGCTACTTCTTGAAATTCGGGGTCGAGATAGGCTTCATTTGATGAGACGACACAATAATAAAAATCCACTGAGTAGCCCTGCTTCGGAAGTGCCTTCGCCATCGAGAGAAAGGGCGTAACACCAATGCCGCCCGCTATCCATACTTGCTTAGCTCCCGGCAGACTCCGGAACGAAAAACCTCCGTGCGGTCCCTCTACATATGCTGTGGTACCCGACTTGAGCGCGAGCAGTGAAGCAGTAAAATCACCCAGTACTTTCACGATAAACCGTAGCTGTTTCTGTTGTGGCGGTGAAGCCATTGAGTAAGGATGAGCTTCGTCACTTATGGGATGTCCGACGAAGCTCACGAATGCAAATTGGCCGGCCATAAAGTTCATCATTTTGCCCTGTGGCTCAAGTACTATATCAACGGTCGATTCACCCAGCTTACGCACTTGCGAAACGGTATAACGATATCGACGTGGTACAAATCTTCCGAATACGCTGTGATACAAGAATGCATAAATGGCAGTCAAGCAGAATGCCAACATGTACACCCAGAGATATGGTGATTTTGCGAGATTCCCGTGATCATCGAGGAATGCATGGAGAAAGCCCGAAAAGAAAACAAGGCCAAGCACTCGGTGAATCCATAAGAAAGCCTGATAACGCAGCCGCAAAAACACCGTTGCGGGCAATGTAAGAGCCATAGCATACAGTGAAATGATGCCAAAATTTACCTGCCAATTTGATCCAAAGATCCATAAGGAGCTCAACTTCGATGGATTGATGCCCGCCAAGCGGAGCGTGAGAAAGAACGGATGCAAAGCCAGCATAAGGAATGCGATGCCCCCCGTAATATGGTGCCAATGATACACCTTATCAAGACCACCGAAGAGCTTCTCGGTCCATCGCCAGCGCGCCGACAGTATCACCGACCAACAATACAAAATCGTACCTACAAATGCGCCAATATTCGCGCCGCTCTTGAGAATTGCAGATGTGTTTGCGACCCGTTCGCCTAGCGGCACGACGAGAGCCCAAAGTAAGAGCACTACCCCCACTGACCCCCATATTACTGCTGCCCCAATGGGACTTTGGCGCATATTGATAACTCGTGCTGTCATTATTGTCCTACTCCTGTTGTTTGTACTGCCTGACATTGTGGATCGCTTGTCGGGTTAAGGCGACAACGACTCTGCGTCGCGAGGTTCACGCTAAATAATATAATCACCGAGACGAGCGACAATGAACCTAAGACCACGCCCGCAATCGCAAGACCACGCCGCGGACTACCCAGTGCAGGCACTCCAAGCCCGATAGCCGCCAAGCTAACCGGTGCGACCGCAATAATAAAGTTTGTAAGATTACTTATAAACACTTCCAATATTACAGCCATCATACCGACGATAAGCGCTGCCAGGGCAAGACTGGAGCGTTTATTAGCCTGCGCTGATACCTGTGGCGCTCCCTGGGGCGCTGCTTGCTGAGGTGCCGTTAAAGTTTGAGCCGGCGCAGCTGGTGTTGGTGACGCGGCAGGTGCTGGAGCTGACTGAGGAACCACAGTGGCACGCGACATCGCATCAAGCATAGGTGCACCAGGCTGAAGATTAGTTGGTGCTGGCTGCATGGTGGCCGGCTGGGATGGGGCCGGCGCGGGGGCTACCGTTGGCTGAACTGGACCCACTACACCAGCTTGAGCGGGCATCTGGGCGGCAGGAGGCCCATACGTAGGCATTTGAGGCTGGCTGAGGCTGCCGACCGGCTGAGGCACTGGCGGCAGATACGTTGGCTGTACTGGTGCAGGCGTGGCGCCAGTCGATTGTGGCGCGACCACTGGTTGTGGCGGTAGAGGCACTTGAGTGGGGGGAGGGGCTACAGGCTGTGGCTGTGGTGCGGGTCCAGGCTGCACGTACGGAGAATTTGGCGCGGATATCTGAGTCGGCGCCGGAATAGCTGGCGGGCTCGGGCGCACAATCTCACCCACCCCAAGTGAAGGATTGGGATTAAGCTGCACGGCAGGTGCACTACTAGCTAATTGTCCTACGTTATCCGGAGCAAGGCGCGGATCCATCATTCTCCAATATACTTATGCTTATCTTATATTGTGACGGACTTCAGGCAGCTTGTCTATTGGCTAGCACGTGCTCGTGCATAGATACGGAGGAGCATGACAGTTAAGAAAAAAGAAATCGCGTAGGCTACCATCCTCAGGATCGGAATTACGCCAGCATAGGCGGCCGAGAAGTTATACAGCGCATGCGCAAGCATTAAGAATAACGCGGGGCGAATAACCTGACGCAAATCACCCTGCTGCTTTGCTCGGTAGAAATACCACCCAAATATCCCGCTTGTCGCTGCATGAAAGAACAAGAGCGTTAGCAGACGATCAAAACCGACCATTGCACCCTGCTGCACGGTATATTCGATATTTTCGAGCAAACCAAAAGCGAGTCCTGAAAAGGCAAAGTATATCACTCCATCAGTTGGACGCTTAAAGAAAGACTGACTCCCCACAAAAAACGCCACTGGCAGGCTCTTGAGCAATTCTTCATATACCCCCGGGATCACCCCAACCACAACGGCACCCATAAACCCTATCGCCGTATCAGTGGGGTAAGGGATTAATTTATCATTAATAACACCTGCAAGCTGGGCGGCCGCAAGACCAATCAGGAATACTGTCAGAAGTGCCCAGATGGGCTCATTTTGTCCATCGTCACGACTGAGCAGGTAAAAAGCAAGCCCGCCAAAGGCCATCAGAGTGAGCAGAATTACTGCGAATATTAGCATATCTCTCATGCTACGTTGAGACCAACATTATTACAACACGCTCCTAATCTTGCTCAAATCCAAGAAAACAGGTACAATATGTCAGTTCTTAAGGTGATTATACGATCGTTGCTCGATACGATAATCAACCAACTAGTACGGATATGGGGCATTAGCTCAGCTGGCTAGAGCACCTGCTTTGCAAGCAGGGGGTCATCGGTTCGAATCCGATATGCTCCACCATAGTACTTTCATTCACCTACATCATAATAAACTTAGTTATTCTTGCTAATTTTTCTTTGTAAGTAAACTTCACCCGATACTATCGTTTCAGCTGTGGGCTTGTAGCTCAGCTGGTTAGAGCGCGTCACTGATAATGACGAGGTCGCAGGTTCGAGTCCTGCCAAGCCCACCAGCTGAATAGATAGTATCTCGCATATCGATAATCGAATGTCTGGTAGAGGAAATACCGATTCGATTCAAGGCAGCGCCATGATTTTTACATCCAGCTGATTTCCCGTACAATACACATATGTTTGCGCAAATCTTCATCGGTCTCTCCATGGTTGGAGTCGGCTTTGTGATGCTGCAGTTTCACGAGCAAGTATTTAGCTTCACCGGCCCCATTCCCTGGGTTGAGCGCCATATACGTGCCGGCACGCGATCATTTATAAAGCTCGTCGGCGTAGCCCTTATTTTAATCGGAATTGGTACTGTCATTGGTATGTGGGACTGGATCTTGGCGCCTGTAGGTGGTGCTATCCGCAGCATGTTCCAGATAAAAACCTAGTTTATATTTATGTATTCGAGTTCAATTAAGTAATCAACTAAAAACACCCCACAAGGGGTGTTTTTAGTATTGACCAGTGAAACGTGCCAGCTCAGAAAAAATCAGAGCGTGTATTCAAGACAACAGGAATCGTTCACAAGTATGAACGACCGACCTAGGATAGCCAGAGTTGCGATATATAGTGAGCACAAAGAGCAAGCTCTTTAGCTCGAACTGATCACATTCTGTTGGCGCTCAAGGCGCCAAGACAGTTGCCTGTCAGCTTTCTCCCTAGAAAGGAGGTGATCCATCCGCACCTTCCGGTACGGATACCTTGTTACGACTTAACCCCAATCGCTGGGCTTACCTTAGGGCCGTGTTAAAACGGCACGTCGGGCACTCCCAACTTTCGTGATTTGACGGGCGGTGTGTACAAGACCCGGGAACGTATTCACGGCGCTATGCTGACGCGCCATTACTAGCGATTCCGACTTCAAGAGGGCGAGTTTCAGCCCTCTATCCGAACTGGGGGTAGTTTTGATGAGATTTGCTCCACCTTACGGTTTGGCGGCTCATTGTACTACCCATTGTAGGACGTGTGTAGCCCGAGGCGTAAGGGCCATGCTGACCAGACGTCATCCCCACCTTCCTCCCGGTTGGCCCGGGCAGTCTCGCCTGAAAAGACAACAGACGACAAGGGTTGCGCTCGTTGCGGGACTTAACCCAACATCTCACGACACGAGCTGACGACGGCCATGCAGCACCTGT